>JAPLSS010000157.1 GCA_026398515.1 Candidatus Sumerlaeota bacterium
GGGCATACGCCGCCTTCGACGCCGCCAGCAGCCGCTCCGGGTCGACGGCGGCGGCGGCGTACGCGATGTTCTCTTCGACGGTGTCGTTGAACAGGACGGTGTCCTGCGTCACGACGCCGAACAAGCGGCGCACGTCCGCCAGCTTCAGCCGGCGCATGTCGACGCCGTCGACCTCAATGGCGCCGGCGGTCGGATCGAACAGCCGCGGCAGCATGTTCGCCAGCGTCGATTTGCCCGCTCCGCTTCGCCCGACCAGCGCCACCACCTTGCCCACCTCGATCCGCAGATTGATGTCCTCGAGCACGGGCTTTTCGCCGTACGAGAAAGCAACGTGCTTGAATTCAATCGCCTTCTTGACGCAGTCGATGGGCTGCGCGTTGGGCGCTTCGACCACGACGGGCTTCGTATCGAACATCTCGCGAATGCGCGCCGCCGACACCGCGGCCTCCTGCCAACTGAGATTGACGCGCGAGAGTTTCTTCATCGGCGAATAGAAGCGCGTCAACGCCAGCAGGTAGACGAGAAACTTGCTCGAATCCAGAATCGGCGCCTGGGTCTTCGTCCCCAGCACCAGGTAGCCGCCGATGACCAGCACCACCCCGCCCGCCGCCGCGCCGATGATTTCCATGATCGGGGACGAGGCGAACCGCGCCACGCGCCGCGACATGAACATCTTGAACAGCCGCTTGTTCAGGGCGCGGAATTTGCCGATCTCGTGCTCCTCGGCGCCGAAGATCTTGACCACCCGGAAATTGCGCAACGACTCCTCGATCGACGAGCTCAACTCGTCCACCTTGCGCCGCGACTTGCGCGTCACGCTCCGGATCTGCTTGGCGAAGTGCGCCAGCGGCCAAAACCCGATCGCCACGCCCACCAGCGCGATGATCGTCAACTGCGGCGAGATGATGTACAGAACGGCAACCGTGCAAACCAGCAGGATCGGCTGCTGCACTCCATCGGAGATCAACGCGTCGAAGATGTCCTTGATTTGCGTCACGTCGCTGGAGACGCGGCTTTCCAGGAATCCCGTCGTGCGCTTGATGAAGAACGCGTAGTCCAGATGCATGATGTGGCTGAAGATGTCCTGCTTGATCTTGATCACCGCGTCGTAGAGCGCATACGACAGGAGGTATTTCGACAGGTATTCGGCGGCGGCTTGGACCATCGTGAACCCGATCAGCAGGCCCGCGAACAGCCACAGCGCCAGCAACGGGTTGCCTTGAAGCCACGCCTCGGCGGCCTTCTTATTCCGATCATACCAGGCCTTCAGCGGCGCGACCTCCCGGTCCCACCAATCCCGGGCCCGTTGCACCAGCGGGAGGCTTTGGACCAGTTGGCTGGGCGCGCCCTTCTCCACCACGCCTTTCTTGCGAACCTCCTCGCGTTGCGACAGCGCGCCGGACAGTTCCTCGAGAGCGCCATAGAGGGGATCGTTTTCGGCGCCTTCGGCCCCGCGCTCCTCCACCGCCCGCTCGAACACCTTGCGGTTTTTCTCCAGCGTCTTCTCCACCGCTTGCTCGGCCTCTTTCGCCCGCCCCGCGCCGAACAGGATGGACACCGGCTGGATGAGGAGCAACAGCGAGAACGAACCGAAGACCCCAACGGCCAGCATGGCCACGAACGCGGCGGCCAACCGCCATTTGTGCGGCCGCAGGTACTTCACGAAGGGCCGAACGTACCGCCAGTTCGGCTCGGTCATCTTCACGGCGTCGGGGATCTTTTTCGGCATGTGTTCGAGAATCCAAAAGTATGGAGTCCCGCCTTTAGGCGGAATGAGCGAGGGCCGCTATTCTTCCGGCTCGCAGATTCCGCCTGAAGGCGGGACTCCATGCTCTACGGCTGTCCACGGCCCCAGGGCCTCACGCCCCCATCGTCACCAGCCCGAAGCTGTGGATGATCCCGCCGTCGCGCCGCGTCGTCGACGCGCACTGCTTGATCGACTGCAGGGCGTTGAACAGCAGGTTGATGGCCTCCATCTTCTCCGGCCCCTGCTGCCCGGCGGCCATTTGCAGGAACGGCGTGGCCATGTCCTTGGCGTATTGCACGATGGAGCTGAATTCCACCAGCATTACGCTGTTGGCTTCGGCCTGGCCGGAGCGCTCCGCCAGGGTTTGCAGCAGAGGACTGTTCGCCGCCGACGGCGCCCCGTGGTGGCGGTCGATGGCGGCCTTGATGTTGTCCAACGTTGCGTTCAGGATCAGGTACTCGCCGTCGATCGCGTAGCCCGGCGACAACGTTTGCAGGCCCGGGATCTGCGCGTAACGGATCGTCGCGCCCTGATGCTCGGCCGACTGGAAGAGCTCGGGCGCGGAGGCCGGAGCGCTGCCCGGCATGCCGCCCGGCGCGCCCAGATTCGGCGGCGCCTGGGCCGCAATCTGCTTCTCCACCGAGCCGAGAATCTGTTCGACCTTGGCGGCGTCTTTCATCTGAAGGCCCAGCGTCAAGTCCACCTGCGAGGCCGCCGGCATCAGCGGATTGATCGTCATTCTGTTCAGCGCGAACACCATGTTCGACCCCAGCGCGGGAATCAGATCTTTCTCCAACGAGAAGCCCAACTGCTGGTCGGCCTGCGCCAAGCCATTGTTGAAATTCTGGACGGCATTGGGATCCGGCGCCATCGCAAGGATGGCGCGCACCGCGTCGAGCATCGCCTGCAAGTTGAGGTTGTTCAAAGCGACCGTCAGCCAGCCGCCCGCGGGGGCGATCGACAGGGCGGCCAGTTTCTCCGGCTTGGCGTTGAAACTCTTGGCCATGAGGTTGTCGGACTTCTCATCGATGACGTAAACCGCTTCGGTGTCGATCTCCTTGGGGCTGATGGAGGCGCCCGCGGCGAGGCTCTTGACGCCCTGGAACATCTTGGGAACCCGACTCAAATCCGCATCGGCGCTGTTGGCCAAGGCCGCGTAGTCCGCGAACAGGGTCAGGTCGAAATTCGACCCCTTCATCGCTTTGAACGCCGTGGAGGCCGCCTCGGGCATGCCCAGCCGGGCTCCGGCGCCGTCGATGGCCTGCTGCAGGATCGCCTTGTCGTTGCTCGCCGCGAACGACGAGCCGAAGACCGCGGCATACGCCACTTTGGCCTGTGCCGGCCGGGATTCCGCCGCCACGCCCTCGGCGGGAGCAGACGCCGCGGCGCCCTTGCCCGGTCCGAGGGTCACGATCTCGGCGTTCTTGTATTTCTCGGTGGTCGTGTCCAGCGCCACGCCGGCGTCCGCCGCCGCTTCTTCCCTTATGGCGTTGAACAACTTCTGGAACTTCTCCGCGTTGCCCAGCTGAAAAACGAGCAGCCAATCCGCCTCCTTGGTCTTCCCCCGCGGCGCGACGGACAGCGACAAGCCCTTGACGATCTCGCCGCAGACGTCCTTGGGCGAAATCGGGAAGCCGAGTTTCTGCTCGAACGCGGCCTTCTTCTCCTGGAAGTCCTTCCAGCCGGGGTTGTTCTGCGTGGCGGCGCTGTTCAGGAGCGCTTGCACGGAGGCGTTCAGGGTCGTGGCGGAAAAGCTGGTCCACGTCTTCCCCAGGTCCGGCGCTTCGATGCCCAGCACGCTGTCCGCCAGCATAGCGGCGGGCTTTGGCGCCTGGGCGCGGGCGCCCGCGGCGAAGAAAACGACTGCGGCGCACAAAAGGGTGATTTGTCGAATCCGTTGCATAGCGATGGTCCTCGAAAAGTCGAAGTGGCGGACGCCGTTCCGGCGCCGCTTTCCCCCGGCCGAGCGCTGCGGCCTTGATGAGGCGCTTACCTTCCACGAGAAGACAGACAATTGCAATTAAAGAAATCCGAAGAGGCGCCCCTGAACGCCGGCCTGCTTTCGCAAAACCGCCCGATATGGTAACCTTCCCTTGCAACAATCGGACGCCTGCGTAAGGTATTCCCCTAGCAACTGGCGCGCGGGGGGCGCCGAGGTTCCGATTCCCGCCGAGAGACGGGAACGAGCGGCGCGCTCCCAAGTCGTTTCATTTCAAGCCCAGAGGATTCGGCGGATTCGGCAAACGCGCGAAAGAAGGCCGCGGGTTCCGGAATTTGGGGGCATCCGGCCGCCGGCGCCGATCTCAGTGGCACAAGAATTGAGTAGCGCCAAGGCGTGGCGTCTCGCCCGCGCTCAGGGTCTTCGTCCCCGGCGCTCCGGTGCGCAAGATATGAAAACGGCTCGTCTCAACACCCTGGTTGTTTTCAGCGGCTTCCTCTTGGCGGCGCTGTTCGTCCCCGCGACCGTCCGCTCCGCGGATGCGCCGCGGTCAAAAACCGCTCCGAAATCCGTCGTCCCGGCGCCGTCGCCGGACCTGCAGCCGGAAAACGCGGACCTGGCTCGGTTCAAAGGGCAGTTGAACGAATACCGGCTTCTGGTCTGGAAATTGGGTCAGGCCGCGCAGCGCAAGGCCCAGCTCGAGCAGGAGTTGGAGAAGGCCAAAAGCGCGCGCGGAGGCCGCCAGCTGGTCGACGAATTCGTGCGCCAGCGCGAGGTGGAGAACCTCCAGGCGCAGCTCCATCTGACCATCGATGAGAGCAACCAGCTCGCCAAGCAGAAACTGAAATTCCTGGGCGAGATCAGCGACAAGGCGCCCGCCTATCGCGCCTCGTTTCAACGGATGCTCGATGCGCGCGACCAGTCGCTGGGGCGCAAGAACCTCAACAAGGAAGTGGGCGCGCGCATTCAGGTCGAACAGACGGAGCTGAAGCAGTACATCGCCATGCTCGACGAGATGACGGCCGATTCGCGGAAGGCCGAGGCCGTCCTCAACCGCTCGCTCGACAGCCCGGTGCCGTCCGGCCCCGCGCCGGAGACGGGCGATGGCAAGGCGCAACCCGGCCAGCCGCCGCGGCTGAGCGTCTGGGCGATGATCCGCCGCATCGAACGCGAGCAGGAATCGCTGCTGAAGCGCTGGCAGCAAAACGAGGCCTCGTTGCGGCGCCTGCGCTCCATGCTGCGCGCGCCGGGGTCGTCCGACGAAGCCGCGGAACCGGGAGACGAGCCCTCCGCGGCGGCCAACGCCGGCCTGCTGCAGGCGCGCTCGCAGGGCGACACCTCCGCGCCTCCCGGTCCGTTCATCCCCAGCCCCCTGTTGCGCGCGGAAGTCTTCGCGGCGGGCGGCTCGGATTCCGCCCCGGCGGAATCGCCGAGCGCGCCAAGACCGTAAGGAATCGCGGCTTCCGGCGGCGCGGACGGCCTCGTCCGCGGTTGGTCGCAATCCGCGGCGCGGGATGGCGGACGAGGCGGTCGGCGCCCCCGAAACCGCTCAAACACCAACAGGCGCCGAGCGGCCTGTCCTCCCGCCCTCGCAAGCCGCGCCACGCGAAGCGTCATCTTTTCCCCGATTCTACGCAGCCCCGCCCCCCAAGGCGCATTCCGCGTCCCTACCGAACCATTCGGTTGTTGACAGAATGCCGGAAACAGACGATAAGGAAGAGCGAGAGGCGGGGGAATCCCGCGATCGAGAGCGAGGGCTCTCCGGCGAGTTGCGAAAGGCAAGGCGGCGGGCGGAGCGCGGCCGCCAACATTGCTCTTGTCATTGCCGTGGAAGGCGGCGTAGTTTTCGCCGCATGCGATCAGGGGAATTTCCCGCGAGGGCAGAAGAGCCTCGTTGAGGATGCCGTAAGAATTGCGTCGCCGCGCATCGAGTGAAGGGAAGAGGATTTCCCGCCTATGGGAAAAGGGCTTTTCACAAATCGTTTCTCGCGGTCGGTGCAGAGCAAGATCGACCTGCTGAAGAAGCGGCGGAAGAAAAACGACTCTTCGGATCTGCCGGCGGAACCGCCCGCCGAGGAGCAGCTGACTCCCGAGGAGTTGGAATACCTCAAGCGGCTGCAGGAAGGGCTGTTGGGAAACGGCCCCTCCGCGCCCGCCGAGCCGGTGGACACGCTCCGTTTGAGCCGCGACAACGGATCAGAGCGCGAGGCGGACGAGGAAGACCGCTCCGATCCGTTTTCGCACGCCGAACGGGAGGTGGAGCGCCTGATCCAGGAGGCCGAGACGCGGCATCGCTCGCGCGCGCTCAAGGCCGCTCCTCCGGCGCCCGAGCCGCCCGCCGCCGAAGACGAGGCGCCGACGCCCCCGTCCCCGGCGAGGGAGGAGCCTCCGCCGCCGCGTCGCGCGCGCGCCGTCGCGCCGTCCGTGGTCGAGCCCCTGTTGGAGCCGCTCGCCGAAGAGCCGGAAGGAACGCCGCCCCCCCCGCCGGAGCCGGCGCCCGCCCCTCGACGCGCCGCCGCCGAAGACAAAGCGTACGATCGTCAGGGGAAACTCCCTTACCCGCCGGGAACCGTGGTGCGCATGGGCAACGAGGTGGGGATCATTAAGGAAGAGATTTCCAACCGCGAATACGACCTGGTCTATCTGCTCTGCGCCGATGGCCGGATCGAGCCGCGGGGCGTGACGCTGTATTCCTACGATCTGGAGCGACTGGGCCGGCTTCCCAGGGAGGAACTGAACCGGATCAGCAAACGTCAGTTCTGGGATCGCGACCGGTTGATCTACTATCTGGACGACATATCCTTCGCCCGCGGCATTCCCTTGATCGTGCCAAAGGGCGAGGCCGAAAGCGCTTCGACCCGCCTGGCGCAAACGCGCTCGGAACCGCACGACGACGGCCACTCGCTGCTGCGGGGCCGACGGCTCTCGATTGTCTACGGCGACAAATCGTGGGAGGCGATCTACTGGGGCCAAGATGAAGAAGGCCCCATCGTGGCCCACGCGTTCGGCCCCGATGAGTGGGAACTGATGCGGTTGGATCTCAATCGGTTTGGCGATTCGTTGAAACGCGGACGGCTGATGTCCGACCGGGAGATCAAAGCGATCGAAGAGCAGGTCGTCCAGAAGATCGAACGCCAATCGAAAGATTGATCTTCCGCGAGGCGCTGACATCCGCGGGCGGAGAACACGATAAGAGAAACGCCGCCCAACCGCCCGCGCTCTAATAAAGCAGCCGCTCTCTTCGCGATTTTGTTTCGGCCAAGCGCATCGGCCAATCCTTACTATCCGCAATGATTGCAATCATTCGCCGCGGCGAGGGGCCGCCGGCGCGCTCCGCCGCCGCGTTGGGGGGACAGGGCGCCGACGGCCGGCCGTTTTCCCTTGACCCCTGTTTTTCCAGCCCTTAGAGAATAAGCAGAGGCTTGCGTCGGAATGACGGGTAGGATGAGAGCGCTTGGCATCGGGAGCGCCGTCGCGGAGGAACGTTTTGAACTCCCCGAAGGCGCTCCAAAGAGAACGTTTTCCTACGTTGCGCCGTACGAGCCCAAGACAGGGCCATTCGGCGCTTTTTCTTTGTTCCCCTTTCCGCCTCGACGCATGGCTCGCCCAAGATAAGGAGCGATAATTCTCCATGGCCGTTAACACCCCTCAGAAGCCGCGCGAAACGATGGAAGCGGTCGCCGTGCGTTTTGCCGGCGATTCCGGCGACGGCATGCAAATGGTCGGCTCGCTGTTCACCGCGACCTCGGCGCTCATGGGCAACGATCTGGCCACCTTGCCCGACTATCCCGCGGAGGTCCGCGCCCCGGCGGGCAGCCTGGGCGGCGTCTCCGGGTTCCAGGTGAACTTCTCCAGCACGGACGTCTATACCCCGGGCGACACGGTGAATGTCTTGGTGGCGCTGAATCCGGCGGCGTTGAAGGTCAACCTGCGCGACCTGCAGAAGCGCGGCATCCTCATCGCCAACTCCGACACCTTCAACGACAACGGGTTGAAACTCGCGCAATACACGAGCAACCCGCTCGAGGATGGCAGCCTGGCGGACTACCAGGTCCAGGCCTTGCCGATCACGCGCATGACGCGCGAGGCCGTGGCGCCGACGGGGCTGAAGGGCAAAGACGCCGACCGCTGCAAGAACTTCTTCGCGCTGGGGCTGGTCTACTGGCTCTTCGACCGCGACCTGCAGCCGACGCTGGACTGGCTGACGCAGAAATTCGCCAAGCTGCCGGCGGTGAAGGAAGCCAACGAGCGGGCCTTGAAGGCGGGCTACTACTACGGCGAAACCGCCGAGATGATCCAGGTGCAGTACACCGTCCAGAAGGCCCGGCTGCCGAAGGGGCTGTACCGCAAGATCGGCGGCAACGAGGCCGTCGCGCTGGGGATGGCCGTCGCGGCCAAGCGCGCGGGCAAGACGCTGTTCTACGGCTCCTACCCGATCACCCCGGCCAGCGAGATCCTCCACGAACTGGCGCGGTTAAAAAACTACGGCGTGGTCACGTTCCAGGCCGAAGACGAGATCGCCGCGATGTGCTCGGTCATCGGCGCGGCGTTCGGCGGAGCGTTTGCGGCCAGCGGCACGAGCGGCCCGGGGCTGTCGCTGAAAACCGAGGCGCTGGGGCTGGCGGTCATGCTGGAGCTGCCGTGCGTCGTCGTCGACGTGCAGCGGGGCGGGCCGAGCACGGGCCTGCCGACGAAGACCGAGCAGGGCGATCTGTATCAGGCGCTCTTCGGCCGCCACGGCGAGTGCCCGCTGCCCGTGCTGGCTCCGCTGTCGCCGTCGGATTGCTTCCACGCGACCTACGAGGCGTTCCAACTGGCGGCGAAATACATGACCCCGGTCATCGTGTTGAGCGACGGCTACCTGGCCAACGGCGCCGAGCCGATGCGCGTGCCGAAGGTCGAGGAGTTGCCCGCGTTCGACATCCGGCATCCGGTCGATCCCACGGGGTTCGAGCCGTACGCGCGCAACGCCGACCTGGCGCGTCCGTGGGCGCTGCCGGGCACGCCGGGGCTGGCGCACCGCATCGGCGGCTTGGAGAAGCAGGACGTGACCGGCGACGTGTCCTACGATCCGGAGAACCACGAGCGGATGTGCCGGCTGAGGGCGGAGAAGATCGCCAAGGTCGCCGAGAGCATTCCAGACCAGGAAGTGCTGGGCGACGGGGCGGGCGCCGATCTGCTGGTCGTCAGCTGGGGCAGCGCCTATGGGGCCGTGCGCACGGCCTTCGAGCGGGCGCGCGCCCAGGGGCTGTCTGTCGCGCATCTGCCGTTGCGCTACCTGAACCCGATGCCGCGCAACCTGAAGGAGATTTTCCCGCGCTACAAGAAAATCCTCGTGGCCGAGTGCAACCTGGGCCAGTTGCGCGACGTGCTCCAGGCCCGCTACGTGCGCCCGATGGAAGGGTTGAACAAAATCCAGGGCCGGCCGTTCGCCGCGGCGGAAGTGCTCGCCGGGATCGAGAAGGCGCTGAGGAAAGCATGAGAGGTCTTACAGGCCCTATACGTTTTATAGGTCTTATCACAAACCAGGAACGCGACTAATGAATTCAACCGCAGTCCCCGTCAATGCCGGTCCCGCGGGAAAGAGCGATACGCCCGTGCGGGCGACAACCTACAAACCGGGCGATTACGCCAGCGGTCACGACGTGCGCTGGTGTCCGTGGTGCGGCGACTACGCCGTCCTGTCCCAAGTCAAGAAGACGCTGAGCACGCTCGGAATTTCTCCCGACCAGATCGTCTTCGTGTCGGGCATCGGCTGCTCGAGCCGCTTTCCATATTACATGGGCGTGTACGGCATCCACGGCATCCACGGGCGCGCGCTGGCCATCGCCACCGGGTTGAAACTGGCGCGGCGCGACCTGAGCGTCTGGGTCGCGACCGGCGACGGCGATTGCCTGTCCATCGGCGGCAACCACTTGATCCACACGCTGCGGCGCAACATGGACCTGAAGATCATCATGTTCAACAACCGCATCTACGGGTTGACCAAGGGCCAGGCCTCGCCGACCTCGGTGGTGGGTCAGATTACCGCCTCGACCCCCTACGGCGTGATCGAGCCGCCGTTCGCCCCGCTGGCGCTGGCGCTGGGATGCCAGGCGACCTTCGTGGCGCGCTCCCTGGATCTCAACCCCAAGCACCTGGAGATGGTCCTTGATCGCGCCGCGGTCCACCAGGGCGCGGCGTTCATCGAAGTCTATCAGACCTGCCGCATCTTCAACGACGCGGCGTTCGAGCAGCTCACCGACCGCGCGTTGCGCGACGAGAACCTGCTGATGCTTGAACACGGCAAGCCGCTGCGCTTCGGCAAGAACC
Organism: Candidatus Sumerlaeota bacterium; assembly: GCA_026398515.1. GTDB lineage: Bacteria > Sumerlaeota > Sumerlaeia > JAPLSS01 > JAPLSS01 > JAPLSS01. The sequence goes on from JAPLSS010000157.1 coordinate 9,999, forward strand.
GCGAGAAGGGCATCCGGTTGGGCGCCAACCTCCAGCCGGAAGTGGTCGTGATCGGCGAGAACGGCGTCGCCGAGAAGGACCTGCTCGTCCACGACGAAAAGGCGCCGAATCCGAATCTGGCGTACATCCTCAGCCAGTTCCACTATCCCCAGTTCCCCGAGCCGATGGGCGTCCTGCGCGCCGTGGAAGCGCCGACGTACGACGCGCTCGTCGACAAGCAGATCAAGGACATCCAGGCCTCGAAGGGCGAAGGGGATCTGGCCAGTCTTCTGCGCGGGACGGATGCGTGGGAAGTGGATTGAGGTCCGTTTCGCTCCGCGTTTGATGCGGGCTGCGGCGGGGCTTCCGAACAGGAAAGCCCCGCTTGTTTTTTCCGGGAGGAATCGAAAGGTCAAGAAGGCTTTGCGTCTTGCCGGCGCTCTTCGCGAACAATCTGCCGCGGAGACGCGGAGGCGCAACGGCGATTCGATCCAGCCCCTGCGTCTTCGCGACTCGGCGGCAACGCCGTTGGCGCGCGGACGAAGCGCTTCGCGGCCATGCGTTTCTTGCTTGATCATCCTCGCCCAACCCTTTATATGGAGAGCGAATTCTCGCTTTTAGGATCGCTTTGTACCCTCGGAATTCCGTTCTACCGCGTGTGTGCGCGGTCGAAACTTTGTTCCACAGGAGAACGTGCATGGCAGATCTGCAGAAACTGTACGAGGCCATCGTGAACGGGAAAGCCCCCGACGCCAAGGCCCTCATCGAACGGGCCCTGGCCGAAAAGGTCGATCCGCAGGAGATCGTCACCAAGTACATGATTCCCGCGATGGACGAGGTCGGCCGCCGCTTCGAGGCCAACGAGTATTTCGTGCCGGAGTTGCTGATTTCCGCCCGGGCCATGAAGACCGGCTTGGGGGTGCTGAAGCCCCTGCTGACCAAGAGCGGCATGAAGCCCGCCGGCCGCGTCGCCATCGGCACGGTCAAGGGCGACCTGCACGACATCGGCAAGAACCTGGTGGCGGCGATGCTCGAAGGCGGCGGGTTCGAGATCATCGACCTGGGCGTCGACGTCACGCCGGAGAAGTTCGTCGCCTCGGTCAAGGAGAAAGGCGCCACGGTGATCGCCTTGTCCGCGTTGCTCACGACGACCATGACGTCGATGAAGAATACGATCCTGGCGCTGCAAGAGGCCGGGCTGCGCGACAAGGTCAAGGTTATCATCGGCGGCGCGCCGATCACCCAGCAGTACGCCGACGAGATCGGCGCCGACGGTTACAGCGACAACGCGGCGGGCGCCGTGCAGCTCGCGCGCCGGCTGGTGGCGGCGTGAGCGGGAACCAGCAATTGGGGAACACAACGCCGTTCCGCGCCAAGCTTTGCTCTTGACGCCATTCCCCCGCCGCGCCTGCCCCCAGGCGCGGCGCGTTGTTTTGGTTCGGAGTGCGACCTTTAGGTCGTATGGGTCCTATAAGTCGTATAAGTCCTATACGTCCTTTGGCCCGCCTTTTCCCCGGAGACCGCCTCCATGAACCCCTGCGAACGCTTCATCGCCACCATGCAGTATCAGCCCCGCGACCGATGCCCGATCTATGATTTCGGCTTCTGGAAGGAAACGCTGCCGCAGTGGGGGGAGCAAGGCTACCCCACGGGCGCGAAGCCTGACGACTTCTTCGGCATGGACCCGCCCTGGCGCGGCTGCGGCGCCAACACCGATCTGTGTCCCGCGTTCAAGGAGGAGGTCCTCGAAGACCGGGGTGAGACGGAAATCGTCCGCCAGACCGACGGCGCCGTCGTGGAACGCGGAAAGACCCTCGTCTCCATTCCGCGCCACATCAGCCATGCCTTGCGCGATCGCGAGACCTGGGAGAAGGATTTCCAATGGCGCATGCGGCCCGACGATCCCGCGCGCTTCCCTCCCGAAGCCGTCTGGAAGAAGAGAGTGGCCGAATGGACCCGCCCCGATCGCGATTACCCGCTGATGATCGGCTGCGGCTCGCTCTTTGGCCGGACGCGCAATTTCATGGGCATGGAGCGCGTGGGCGAGCTGATTTACGACGACCGGAAACTGTTTGACGAAATGGCCGAGGTCCACGCCGACATCGCCATCGCCACGATTACGAAGATTCTCGAGGCGGGCGTGCGCCCCGAGGCGGCCTCGCTCTGGGAAGACATGTGCTACAACGCTGGCCCGCTCATCTCGCCGAAGGTGTTCAAGGAGACGCTGGTCCCCCAGTACAAGCGGATCACGAATGTCTTGCGCAAATACGGAGTCGACATCGTCTGGGTAGATTGCGACGGCAACATCGAACGGCTGGCGCCGCTATGGCTCGAGGCGGGCGTGAACACGATGTTCCCGCTCGAAGTCGGCACGTGGAAGGCCGACCCGATCGAATATCGCAGGCGCTATGGCAAGGAGATGCGCATCATCGGCGGGGTGTGCAAACGGATGCTGGCGACGACCCCGGACGCCATTTTGCGCGAGGTCGAGCGACTGACGCCGTTGGTCGAGGAAGGCGGTTTCATTCCGCTGTGCGACCACCGCGTGCCGCCCGATGTGCCCCTGCGCAACTATGTCTTTTACATTGAGCAAGCCAAGCGGGTCTGGGGCAAGAACCTGCCCAACCTCCGCCCGACGGCGGCGGGGCTGCTGCGATAAGTGTTACACAGACAGTCTTGTCTGTGCATTGCTCCTGAAGCGAGATACATGCACGGACAAGACTGTCTGCGCCACTTCAATGAAGATGATGCTCAGCAAGTCATATCACGAAAGGCGATTTCCCGCATGAACAGCATTCTCATCGTACTGGACACCTGGCGGCGCGACCATAGCGGCGCCTACGGAAACCAACGGATTCACACGCCGAACATCAACAAGTTCGCCACCAAGTCCGCCGTCTTCGAAAACGCCTACTTCGCCTCGTATCCCACTCTCCCTTGCCGGCGCGACATTCTGACCGGCCGCTATGAGTTTCCCTGGCGCGGATGGGGAGGCCTGGAGCCGACGGATATGACCCTTCCGGCTATTCTCAAAAGGGCGGGCAAGCTTTCCTACTTTATCACCGACGTCTATCATCACTGGGGCCGCGACGCCGGCAGCTATTGGAGGGACTTCACCGGTTTCGACCTCGTGCGCGGCCAGGAGAAGGATGGGTATATTCCCGACACCGACATTCAGTTCGAATATCGAACGCTGGATTACCCGCCCCACAACCGCGCGGACGAGCCGCACTTCCGCAACGCGCAATACCTGCGCAAGGAAGAGAAGGACTGGTTCTCGCCGCAGGTCCTCTCGCGCGCGGCGCGCTGGGTGCAGCACAACGCGGCGCACCAGGACTTTTTCCTGATGGTCGACTCCTTCGACCCGCACGAGCCGTGGGACCCGCCGCGCCATTACATCAATCTCTACGAAGACCCCGGCTACAAAGGGCGTGAATTTCCCGTGGCGCCTTACGGGCCTGTCGAGAAACACCTGACGCCGGCGGAATTGAAACACGTGCAAGCGCAATACGCCGGCGAGGTGACGATGGTCGACCGCTGGGTGGGCTATCTTCTCGACGAGATCGAGGCGATCGGCCTGATGCAGAACACGATGATCATTCTGACCACCGACCACGGCACGTTCAATGGCGACCACGGCCGCACGGGGAAGAACTGGGTCCTGTGGGAGCCGCTCTCGCACATCCCGCTCATCATCTGGCATCCGCAGTTCGGCCACGGCGCGCGGTTGAAGCAGTTCATTCAGCCCATCGACTACTCTCCCACCATTCTCGAAGCGGCCGGCCTGCCGCCGGTGGAGGGACTCCACGGGAAGAGCTTCCTGCCGCTTCTCAAGGACCCCGGCCAGAAGGACAGCCGCGACGCGATCCTCTTCGGCGCGTTCACCTTCGCCTGCAACATCACGGATGGGGAGTGGGCCCTGCATCAGGGCGTCGATTCATCGAACCCGCCGCTCTATTCCTATTCGCAGATCATCAGCAAATGGGGATCGGACGACTGGGGGCCCTACGAGGGGGTGCGCCGCCTGGTCGGCCCGAAGAACGCCAATACCGCCGACTCGGAGCGCGGCCAGACGCACCTCTATCATCTGGCCGAAGACCCCAAGGAGGAAAAGGACCTTTCCGCCGCGGCGCCCGATCAGATGCGGCGGCTACAAAAACTGATAATCCAGAAACTCGAAGCGATCAACGCCCCGCGGGAATTGATGCGGCGGTGGGGATTGGATAGGATATAAATAACCGCAAGGAACACGAAGAACTGCAAGGTCTTTCTTTGTGTCCTATGCGTTCTTTGCGGCATGTTATGATCCTTTCTAAATGAGATCCTCTATGCGACTGAAACTTATTAGCTGTGATGTGCTATTCCGCGAAGTGTGCGCGGCGGCCGCGCGGTCGGTCAATCGCGTCGACCTGGAGTTCTTTCCCAAGGGGTTGCATGACCTCGGATCGGACAAGATGTCGGCGCGGCTGCAGGAGGCCATCGACCGCGCGAAGCCGGAGCAGCACGAGGCGGTCGCCCTGGGCTACGGGCTGTGCAACAACGGCGCC
>JAPLSS010000239.1 GCA_026398515.1 Candidatus Sumerlaeota bacterium
CGTCCATGTGCGCGCGCGAGCGTGGCGACGGTGCAAAGTCGCGGTGACACAGGGGCTGACCGCGGCCTATACTATGCGCGCAATCCAGGCGCATTTTGGTTGGAAAAGACGGGAAGGCATGGTTATTCGTCCACGGCCGCGCAGGGGGATCGACCGGGCTGCCCGCGAGGCTCGCGCGGCGCAACGGCGCGGATTCACCCTGATCGAACTGCTGGTGGTCGTGGCGATCATCTCCATCCTGGCCTCCATCGCGGTGCCGAACTTTCTGGAGGCGCAAACACGGGCGAAGACGGCGCGTGTGATGTCGGACATGAGAACTCTGGTCACAGCTCTGGAGTCCTACGCGGTCGACTATTCGCGGTATCCGCCGCGGCACAGCGAGTTGCTCCCCGATGGCGTGCCGAAATACTATATGCCGGAGTATCCTCGGCAGCGGCGGGAAATGGGCGCTCTGACCACGCCCGTGGCCTATGTCACGTCGCTTCCCGTGGACATTTTCGATAAGAGTTCCGGGGGCGAGCGCTCGTTGATCGAATACATGGACCCGGCGCAAGCCTCCGTCTTCGTCCAGAAAGGAAACGGAACGCAAACCGGGTCCAACAAGGCGAAACAGTACTGGTCGACGACGAATTGGCTGTTGCTGTCGGTGGGCCCCGACGGGTACATCGGGGTGAAGGAGGGCGGCTCGCCCGGCGACTATCCGAAGCAGGCGTTGCTCTACGTGGACACCATGTGCCGGGTGTACGATCCCTCAAATGGAACGACCTCCAGTGGCAACGTCTTTCGCTTCCAATCGAACGAGAATCCCGCCCTGCGGTTGGCGTGGATCAAACCATAGGCGGGAATGAGAGAGACGGCTGGCGCCCGTTCGGGCCATGGAAAAGAGGCTGGCTGGCTTGAGTTTCCCATGGCGGCTTCAGCCGGCGCCGTGGGCCGCCCAGAGACGCCGCGACGATCTTACGCACGGAAAAGAGTGGGGACGCATGCAAACCCTTCGCACCCTTTGCGCTCTTCACACCCTTGACGCCCTTCGCACGATCGGCGTCGTCGGGCGGGTTCTACGCCGCCGCGCGCTGGCGCTGGGCGCGCTGGCCCTTTTGCCGCTGGCCATCGGGCAGGTTGGGGCCACACAGATCGAAACGCTCGATCTGGAGAACCTCTCGCGCCTGGCCGACGCCATCGTCATTGGACGGGTCAAGTCCAAGGAGGCGGTCTTCGAGGACGGGGTGATTCAGACGCGCTACAAATTCGAGGCCAATCAGTATCTGAAGGGCAATCTGGGCGATATACTGGACCTGACGCAGGTGGGCGGCGAGATCACCGGCCCCATTCCGATGCGCCAGCGCCTGGGCGGCGCGGTCGAGTTGTTCCCCGGAGAGAAAGCGCTGTTGTTCCTGGAAATGAAGAACACCTCGCCGGCCGTCCAGCGATTGCGCCAGGCGGCGCGCGAGCGAATCGCGGCGGAGCAGCAACAGGCGTTGGCGGCCGGCCAGCCGTCCCAGGTCCGGCCGCTGCCGCGCGAGGATTCGCCGTTGTTGACCACGCCGCTCATCGTCGGGGCTTGGCAGGGGCGCTACACCATTTACACCGATGAGAAGGGCGCGGAAGTCGCCACGCAATTAAAGGCCGACCTGGGCGGCTTGGACGCGACCGAGAGCACGCTGAAGGCCTTGGGTCGGATAGCCCAGGCGCGGGCGGCCGAGTCGCAACCGGCCGCCTCGCAGCCGGCCGGGGAGTTGACCGCGGAGGGCGAGACACAGTTCATTCCGCCTGGGGTATTGCGCGTGAATCCGCAGGGCTTGGACGATCTGAAAACGCAGATTCGCGCGTACGTGGATCAACAGAAGAAGGATGGGCTGCGGAGAGCGCCGAAACCCGACGAGCCGCGCAAGGCGTTCCCCGCGAGCGAGTGACGAGAGAGAGCACGAACACAGGGGGTTCCCGGGAGCGCCGGCGTCCATTCAGTCCACCCCGCCCACTGCGTCCGCGCCGTCGGACGAAGTGGACGCAATGGACGGGATGGGCGGCGGCCCCAGGAACTCGACGAGAACGTCTGCCGCGGAATGAGAGGCGCCTGATGCATTGCCGTTTTCTTCCCTTCGTCCGCAGAGCGCTGGGCGCGTTGGCGCTGGCATGGAGTTTGTGCGCCGCCCGCGGCGTCCAGGCGGGCAACATCCTGGAGACCACGGGCGTCGACCTGAACGAACCGCTCGATCCGTTCGACGACCAGACGGTCCTGGTGCGCCAGCGCTGGTCGGATCAGGCGTTGCCCGTGCGGTTCTACCTGTATCGGCAGCCCGACATGATCGGCGGGAGCGTCATGAATCCCGCCTTCTACAGCATCGACCTGGACAATTTCATCTGGCCCACCGACATCCAGCGGCAGTTGCAGCAAACCCTTCAGTCGTGGACCGGCTGCAGCTTCTCCCATTTTTCGTTCGACCCGACCCTCAATTACGCCGATCAACTCAAGCCGTTCACCGATCCGCCGACGCTCAACCCGGTGGACCGCGCCCAATTGGACGGATACAACCTGATCACGTTCCAGGAGCCGGTCGTGGTGCTGCCCACCGGAATAACCTCGGAGACCTCGCTGTTCATCCTGACCACCGGCTTCGATGTCGAGGGCCTGCAAAACCGCTTCCCCAGCGCCATTCTCGGCCGGACCGAGAACAACGCGACGATCATCGACATCAACCAGGACGGCAACGCCGACCTGATCTTGACGCGCGACAGCTACAACGACGGCGAGATCATCGACGCCGACATCATCTTCGACTCCACCGAGCCGAATTACGTCCTGTGGCCGGAGGACATCCACGACGTCACCGTTCCGCTCGACCAAATCCTGGGCACGCTGGACATCCAAGCGCTTACGGCGCACGAACTGGGGCACGCGCAGGGGCTGGCCCACTCCCAGCTGGCCACGCCGATCCTGTTCGAGTCGGTCACCGAGGTCAACCTCTTGCCCGGCGGGGCGTTTTCCTTCAACCCGTACGCCAAGCGCGAGCCGAAGTATGACGATTTTGTCTCCCAGGCGCTCCAGTATCCCGGCGGCCAGCCGTCGAACCGCGGCGCGTTCGGCGGCCAGGTGTTGAACGGGGATTTCCTGGATCTCTTTTTTGTCGGCACGCCGCCGAGAACTCCCGCGGAGCCGACCGACCCGTTCGTCTTGCAGACTCCGGTCTACCTGTGCCAGCAGGCCACCTCCAATGAATCCCATCCGGACAACACCGACTACTTGTGGATGGAGCAGCCGAACCGGCATTTTGACCAGGGCTCCGGCCAGACCGCGGTTTACGACGAGAACACCTCCGGGGGCCTGCCGATCACCTTCCGCCGCGTCGCCTCGGTTCCCACCGGGCTGGATTTGCGCATCAACATCGGGGGCAACGCCGGCCCGCACACGCCGCCGGAGGTGCTCGATTCGTCGTACTTCATTCCCGGCGTGCCGATCCGCGACGACTACGCGCTGTATATCGACGATGCCCGAATGACCAACGTCAACGACGTGCTCAGCAACATTGAGGGCCTCAACTCGCTTCCGGCCAATCCGGGGGTCTCGCATCCGCCCAGCAGTGTCAACTATGCGTTCCCGCCGGAGTACTACGGCGGGGCCAACGCCCCCGCGTTTGGCAGCGGCTCCGGCACGCTCCCGTATAGCATTGAATACACGGTGGACTCGCAGACCCGGGTCAGCGTCGGCGTGCCCGGCCAGGGCAACGTCGGCCTGCCGTTGACGTCGGGCCACGACAACCCGGAGAAGAACTTCGCGCTCATCGAGGTGGACGGCCACCGGTTCGACACCCGGCAGGAGTTCCCCGGGCAGATCATCACCCCGATTTTCACCAACTTCCTGGGCACGGCCGTGGGCGTCTTCCGCATCGACGACAAAGCCAAACTTGGGTTTCAAGTCGGGTTCACCACCGCCGGGGGCCTGAGGGAGGAAGGCCCGGTCTTGCCCATGGAC
>JAPLSS010000846.1 GCA_026398515.1 Candidatus Sumerlaeota bacterium
AACGTGCGCGGGATCGACGGTGCGCGTGGTGTAGAGATAGCCGTCCGGCTCCTGCGCCGCGGCGATCTTGGCGATCACGTCGTCAAGATGCTTCTCCAATCGCGGATCGGGATGGGTGGCCAGCGAATAGGCCGCCGCCTCGATCGACTTATACACGTCGGAATCGTTGAAAAGAAGGCCGACAAACGGGCCTTCCATCCGGTGGGCGGCCTTGACGAAGTTGTCGATGCGCCCCGTTTCTTCGCATTGCTGGAAGCAATAGGGGATGGTCACAGTGCGATTGACGTCCTGGCGCTTGGTCCAGAAGTCGTCGGCGATTCGCACGTCGGTGAATGGGACGGATTGGATGGGATAGTCCTTCGCCGCCGCCGCGTCGCTTGAAGCGTGCAGTGCCATGGCCAATACTCCTATGAAGAGGCTAAGTGAGCGTCTCACTATGGATCTCTGATTCCGATTTCTGAGAGTCTCTGCCGCGGAGACGCCGAGACGCAAAGCAACGCCTGGAAGCTCCTCTGCGACTTCGCGTCTCCGCTGCGCGCGGTTGGCTTGCCTTTGCCGCGGAGACGCCGAGGCGCAGAGAACGCGAGCCGTTGTTCTCGCCGCTTCAGCGCCCACGAAACGGCATTGCGGCTCAATCGCCAGCCGGCAATCCCTTTCCTAATCCTCCGGCCGCTGGATCGCATCCGTCGGGCAGAGGTAGAAGCAGCACCCGCAGCCGACGCACTTCGCGGCGTTGACGCGCGCCTTGCTTTCCCCTTCCACATGAATCGCGTCAAAGAAGCAGACATGCGCGCATGCGCCGCAGCCGTTGCACCTCTCTCCTTCAATCCAGATCCCTTCGTACGGCCCACGCTCCCAATACCGCGCCCACAATTCGCCGGATTCCTTCAAACGCGGCAGGCTCTTGCCGCGAACATCGTCAAGCGACTGATAGCCTTTCTTCTCCATCCACTTTCGCAGACGCCGCAACGCCTGGGGCAGGACGCCATATCCCTTGAGGATCGGCCAGGTGCAGACCTGCGCCATCGTCGCGCCGACCAGCAGCAGCCGCGCGACGTCCTCCCACGACATCACCCCGCCGCCGGGGATGATCGCCGTGCGCGGATCGTCTCTCCGAATGCGCCCCGTCCACGCCGTCGTGATCGGCAGCGACCAGGGGCCCCCGAACCCGTGATAGCCGCCCCAATCCGGCACGGTCTCGCTTTCGATGTCGATGTGCAGCCCGACGTAGCGCGCCACCGGGGCCACCGCGTCCGCGCCGGCTTCGGCGGCCAGGCGGCAGACTGCGACCGGGTCGCATCCTTCCATCGGCAACTTGGCGATGATGGGAATGGAGCACGCGGCCTTCGCTTCGCGCACCACGTTGCGTAGGTAGTCCGGCTCCTCGACCATCAACCGGCCCGCGAGCGACTGCCCCGTGTTCAGGTGAAGCGACACGGCGTCCGCGCCGGCTTCCTGCGACAGACGCGCCATCTCGCCCCATGAGAATTCCTCGCCGACGCGCCCGCCGCGATAGCCGACGTAGCCGATGTTCGCCACCAGCGCGCCCAAGCCCCTTGAGCGGCGTTTGATCTCGGCGATCCGTTCCATCTTGACCTCAATGCGGCCCTCCGGAATGTCCGCTTTGTGCCGGCCGCCCGTCGAGGCCAGGCCGAAGTAGCGGCCGGGACGCGCGTCCTTCTTCGAGGGAAGAAACTGGAACTGATCGACGCGGACTTCCCCGCGCGCCGATCCCGCGCCGCACGGGCCGGAGAACTCGACCGCGCCCGCGCCCGCCCGCAGCGCCTCGACGCACGTCTCAACCGTGCGCGTGTTCGGTCCCGCGCCGACAAAGATAGGGCTCGGCAATTCCAGCCCGGCGAACTGCACAGTCAAATCGGTCATGGTCGCAGCCACAAAATGGATTGCGCAAACCAGGGCGCCGCCCGGAGAATCCACCATACCCCAGCAGGAAGTCAAAACGATCCGCGCTCCAGCCGCAGGCGCGGACGGCCAGGACGGAATCGATGAAGAAGGCCAAAGCCATGCTGTGCCCTCAGTGTGGCAGAGAAGGCGTCGAAGGCGAGTGGAACTGCCGGTCCTGCGGCGCGCCGCTGGGGCAGCCGGCCAAATCGCGCGATCGACGCAAACGGCGCCTGCTCCCCATTGGGCTGGCCGGCCTGGCGCTGGCGATTGCGGCCCTGGCATTGCGCATTGTGGCGTGTCCCCGGGCGCCGCTGGCGTCTGAGGAGCCGCGCCCAGGCGCAGTCCGCGTCTTCGAAGGCGGCGAGTTCGCCTGGATCCCGGCGGGCCAGTTTCAGATGGGCTCGGACCTCAGCGGCCAGGCCATCGTCGCCGCCTACGGCGGCGAGGCGGAATGGGCCAAGGCCTTGGAAGACGAGCTTCCAGCGCATCCCGTGACCATCTCCCGCGGATTCTGGATGGAAACCCACGAGGTGACGAACGGTGAGTTCGAGGCGTTCGCCAAAGCTGAGGGCTACAAGACCGACGCGGAACGGGCGGGAGTCGGCTATGTGTTCAACCCCGACAAAGGCTGGTGGGCGGAAACTCCCGGGGTTTCATGGATGAATCCTGGCTGGCAGACGACCAGGGGCGAGCCGGTGGTTGTTGTCAGTTGGAACGACGCGACCGCCTATTGCCAATGGTTGAGCGGGAAAACCGGGGAAACCTATCGGCTGCCGACCGAGGCCGAGTGGGAATA
>JAPLSS010000206.1 GCA_026398515.1 Candidatus Sumerlaeota bacterium
TCCCGGATGTCGGATGATAGATGGAGCAGCCTGTTGCAGTGTGGACAGCGATCAACGCAAAACCTATATAGAGCCGAAACGCGGCGAAGGCGGGGATGCGGTCCATTGCGGAATCCTGGCAGAAGGGATTGCGGATCGAGCGCGGGGCGGCGGTGTCTTTCATTGTCCTTCCAACAATTGTCCCGCCATTCCGCGCTCTCATGAGTTGAACCGCATCCTACACGGCGCCGCCCAAATCGAAAACTAAAAATCCCACGACGACTGAGGCCTCTGACTTGAAATTGCGGAGAGAGAATCCAGGAAACCAAAGAACTGTTCTTCCGGGCGGTGCGTGTGATCCGTTGGCCTGCGTCAGGCGCGGACCCGAAGCGGCTGCAGGCGGGCAATCGCGGCGGGCGATCGACCGCGGATAATCTCATTGCGCCAGGGGGAAACGAGACGCCCAGCCGGATCGCGCAGGCTGGAAAGCGTGCGCCACTCACATCCCCGGCACGGAGACGAACGCGGTGGCGAACGCGCTGGCGGGATAGGGCGGGACCCAGCCGATGGCCCGCAGGTAGATCCAGTAATTCCCCTCGGGGAGGAACAAACTGACCTGGCCGTTCAGGTGGCTCGAATCCGGATAGGTCGCCAGATGCCAGAAGGAGTTGCCGTCGGCGAGCGAGTACGTTTGGACCCATCCTTTGTCGAGTTTGTAGGCGATCAGTTGATACTGCCACGTTCCGTAGATATCGGACTTCCATTTCAGATCGACCTGGCGGCCAAAGGGCCAGCCAACGATGTCCGACGCCGTGGCCAGGAACTGGAGAGGCGAATGCGGCGCGGCATCGTAGAGGATTCCGGTCCAGGGATTCCGGCAGAGGAGCAACTCGTTGAAGAAGAACTGCGAGCCGAGCCAGAGATGGTATCCGCCGGATTGGCCCAATGGCATTTCGCCGGCCAGCGCGGTCGGCGCGAACGGCTGCCACGGCGAGCCGGTTCCCTGGATCGGCGCCCATTGCTGGCCATAGATGTCGTAGGCGATGCCCAGGTACTGCGCGGGCATGTCATTCGTGTTCGCCCATTGCACGCCCAGCGCCCCGCCGCCGGCGTCGCCCACGCTCGTCAGCGCGGGAGCAGGGCCGGGGGAACGCCATTGGTTGGGCCAATACGAGATGCCGTCGGCACCGACGATGAGTTCGGTGTCTCCGTCGCGATCGAGGTCCGCGCCGGTAACGCACTGGAAACTGCCGCTGGTCACAAGGCCGTGAACCAGGAATTGCCCGCCGCCACGGTTCTCCCACCAATGGACGCCCTGTGAATCGGATATCCCCACAATGTCGTTGTCTCCATCGCAGTCCAGATCCCCCGCCCAACAATCCCTGGCCCCGCCAAATGGGGCGAGGCGATGTTCGACGTAGGCGCCTCCGACCCGCTCGACCCAACCAACGGCGCCACCCCCACTGTAGGTAGACAGAACAACTTCGGCTTCGCGATCGCCGTTGAGGTCAGCCGCATACACCGCAGTGCCCCCTGACGCGCTCCAATGGAACTCGCTCGGCGCAAAGTTCCCGTGTCCATCGTTGATCCACCAAGTCTGCGCGGAGTAGTACGTCGAAACAAGATCGATGTCCCCGTCTCCCTCCCGGTCGATCCCTGCGATGTCGTACCCATTCGCTCCGAGGGTCATGCCCTCGAACGTCCCGCCTCCCATATTCCGAAACCAGGAGATCCCTCTGTCGGCCACGGCGAAATCCTGGTCGCCATCTCCGTCAAGATCAGATGCGACAATCGCCCCGGCAGCTGGTGTTGCCGTGTCTACGGTATGCTGGACGAATTGGCCCGCGGCACGGTTCTCAAACCAATCGATCCCGACTGGGTTGCTTGGACCCTTGCCTACGATTAGGTCTTGATCGCCATCGCCATCCAAATCCGCCACGCACAATGCCATTGACGATTTGATGCCGCTCGTGATCGTGTGTCGGTTGAAACTCAGATGCCCATCATTCTCCCACCACAACACGCCCTGACTGCCCAAAGAAACAGCCGCAACATCCAGATCGCCGTCGCCATCCAGATCCGCGGCGCGAATCGATCCGGCGCCACCGCAATCCGGATCGATCACCCGCTGCGCCCAGGCGGCGGGGCGCGGCAGGACGAGCGGAAGGGCGAAGGCGCACAGCACTACGAAGAATCGGATGCGGCGTTGCAAACGAGTGGAATCCATAGTGATGTCCTCCAGAAAATGGAAATGGACCAACAGGAATCGCACGGGCATCCGTTTCGCGGAATGCGTGAAGCGAATTGCCAGAAACAGCCTACAGCGCCCGCCTGACGACGGGCCGTCGGCGCGTCGCCCCAGGGAAAAACAGCCGGCGAGCGCCAATGATGAACGGTTTCTATCAAACCCGATTATTCTGTCAAGGAATTACGTCAAAAGTGGCGTCGGTTTTTCAACCCTGCGCATTGACCCATCGCGCGTCCGCCGCTGCGCAGGCTGGAAAACCTGCGCCACACGCGGCGCCCGCGCGACAAGGGGGACTGCCGCGAGAAGAGGGAGTATGGAGTCCCGCCTTCAGGCGGAATGTCTGGCTGCCGTTATCGTCCCAATTTGGGCCATTCCGCTAACGAACCGCCTGAAGGCGGGACTCCATACCCTATTTGGGGAGCAGTCCTCTTCGGCGCCCCTTCGACGCTGGGCGCGAAATCGTGCTTCCATTTTCCTTTCATTCGGGCTATTGAGAACGGTTCTTGGCGCCATGGGGAGATGGGGTGAGGCAGACTTCAGCCTTGGAGATGTAGGATGTCATTGTATGGATGGGTGAAGCGAGTGGCGTTGGTTGCATTGGGGTTGTTATGCGGGTCTTTTGCCCAAACGGCCGAGACGGGGAGCGGGCAGGCGGCGTCGGCCGGCGAGATTCTGAAGGCATGCGGGGTCCAGGGCGGATTTGTCGTCGATCTCGGATGCGGCGATGGGACGTTGGCCGCCGCGTTGCGGGCGAATGACCGGTACACGGTCCAGGGTCTGGAGTCCGACCCGGCGAAGGTCGAAGCGGCGCGGGAGCATGTCGAGAGCCAGCGTCTGTATGGGCCGGTTTCCATTGAACCGTTCTCCGGCGCGGCTCTCCCTTACGCCGACAACCTCGTCAACCTGGTCGTCGCGGAAAACCCCGGCGTCGTGCCGATGGACGAAATCCTGCGCGTCCTGGCCCCCGAGGGCGTGGCGTATGTGAAGACGGCCCTTCGACAGGCTCAGGGCGGGGACGGCGCATGGGAGAAAACGGTCAAGCCGCGTCCATCGAACATCGACGAGTGGTCGCATTTCCTCCACGACCCCGGCAACAACGCGGTGGCAAACGACACGGTGGTCGGCCCGCCGCGCTCGCTCCAGTGGATCGCCCCGCCGCTGTGGCTGCGCAGCCACGAGACCCCCTCGGGCATCGAGGCGCTGGTCTCCTCGGGCGGGCGCGTCTTCTATTTCTTCGACGAAGGGCTGATCGGCATCACCGACCAGCGGCTGCCGGAACGGTGGTCGCTCTACTGCCGCGACGCGTTCAACGGCAAACTGCTGTGGAAGCGGCCGTTGGAGAAGTGGGGCTGGCCGGAGTGGGCGCGCGACAAATTCGAGGGCCGGGATTGGACGACCATCACCGGCGGGCGCACCGTCGTCCCCAACGAGAATCAGCGGCGGCTGGTGGCCGACGGCGACCGGCTGTACGCGACGTTGAGTTTCAGCGCGCCGCTTTCGATTCTCGACGCCGCCACCGGCGAGGTTCTCAAGACAGTCGAGGAGGCCGGGCCGGCGCTGGAGTTCGTGGCCAGCGACGGCATCGTGGTCGTCCACACGGTCAACCCCGCCGTCGGCCAGACGGAAGACTCGCCCAAACGGAAGAGCGCCAAGGAGGCGCCGGGTTCGTCGCTCATCGGCGTGAAAGGCGACAGCGGCGAAGTCCTCTGGCGCCGGAACGCAGGCGCGATCAGGAGCCTGGCGCTGGCCATCGACGCCGGCCGGGTGGTCTTTCAGGGCGGCAGCCAGCTGACGGCGCTCGACCTCAGGACAGGCGCGCCGTTGTGGCAAACTGAATTCAATCTGAAGAGCATCTCGACGTTGGTGGCCCACGACAACGTCGTGCTGGCGCTCGGCGGGGGCACGCTCGAAGCGCGCGACGGCGCCACGGGCAATCCGCTGTGGACTCAGAAGGTGAAGACCGACGGCGGCGCCGCCAGCCCCGACCTGTTCGTCATCGACGGCGTGGTCTGGCCGGGGATGTATCCCGTCGATGCCGACGGCAAGCCCAAGGGACGCCAGCCCAACGTCATGGCGGTGGGCTATGATCTCAGGACGGGCGAGGCGAGGAAGAGCGTCTTCGCCGCGAACCTGCGCAGCATGGAGCACCACCACCGCTGTTTCCGGAACAAGGCTACCGACAACTATATCATCACGGCAATGGAAGGCGCGGAGTTCCTGGACCTCAACGGCGACCGGCACTCCCAGGACAACTGGCTGCGCGGCGCGTGCAGGCTCGGGGTGATGCCCTGCAACGGGATGCTCTACGTCCCGGCCGACCAGTGCTTCTGCGAGCCGGGGGCCAAACTGCTCGGGTTTGCCACGGTGGGGCCGGCCCCGGCCAAGCCCGCGGCACCGGTCCCCGACGAGCAGCGGCTGGAGAAGGGCGAAGCGTATGGAATGGTGGACAGAATGGACGGAATGGACAAAGTGGACGGAATGGACGAAATGGACAAGTCCACCCAGTCCGTCTCGTCCACTCGGTCCATCCCGTCCATTCCGTCCACCTCGTCCATGAGATCCATCTCGTCCATCCAGCCCGCGGTTCAAATCGGCAATCGACAATCGACAATCGACAATCCCTCATCCGACTGGCCGACCTATCGCCACGATCCCGAGCGCCACGGCTCAACTCCGGCGCCGGTGGCCCCGCAAATCGCCCCGTCGTGGCGGGCGAAGTTGGGCGGAAACCTGACCGCGCCGGTCGTCGCCGGGGGCCGCGTGTACGTGGCGCAGAGCGACGCCCACACCCTTCACGCGCTCGATGCGGCAACCGGCGCGCCGGTCTGGGAATTCATCGCCGGCGGACGCATCGATTCGCCGCCGACGATCTATAAGGGCTTGGTTCTCTTCGGCTCGGCGGATGGGCATGTTTACGCCCTGCGCGCTTCGGACGGCGCGCTGGCCTGGCGCTTCCTGGCCGCGCCGACCGAGCGCCTGATCGGGTATTTCGACCAATTGGAATCGGCGTGGCCGGTCCACGGCAGCGTGCTCATGCGCGATGGCCCTTCGGCCCCTTCGACCCCTTCGACCCCTTCGACAGGCTCAGGGCAGGCAGGCTCAGGGCAGGCAAGCTCAGGGCAGGCGGGCTCAGGGCAGGCGGTCGCCTACGTTGCGGCCGGCCGTTCCACCTATCTCGACGGCGGCATCCGGCTGTACGGGCTTGATCCATTCACGGGCCAGGTTCTCTACAAGAACACGCTGGAAGGACCGTTCCCCGATGGGAAGACGAACCGCGACTACTCGTTCTACGTCCTCGGCGCCAATTCCGACGTGCTGGTCAGCGAGGGCGATTCGATCTACATGCGCCAGAAGAAACTGACGCCGGCGCTGGAGGAAGTGAAGCCGGAGGTCCTTTCCGCCAAGGGCGAGATGGACGTCGGGATGCACGTGTTCGCCACCTCGGGACTGCTCGATGGCTCCTTTTACGGACGCGTCTTCTGGATGTACTCGAAGCGCTGGCCGGGCTTCCAATTGGCCAACCAGGCGCCGAAGAGCGGCGTGATCCTCGTCGTCGACGACCAAAATACTTTCGGCGTCAGCGCGTTCTATCGGCGCAACGTGCACACCACCATGTTCTTCCCCGGCAAGGAAGGCTACCTCCTGTTCGCCGACAAGAACACGACCGAGCCGCAGATCGTCGGCGAGGAGGGGGCGCGGCCGCCCGTGGCGTGGCTTCCGCAGTCCGACTTTCAGCGCGGAAAAGCAAAAACGACCGGCGGCATGCAAGTGCTGGACAGCAAGGCCTTCGGGTTGGACAAGATGATCGGCTACACGCGCGCCGATCCGCCGCTGTGGATGCAATGGGAGCCGATCCGCATCCGCGGGATGGTCAAGGCTGGCGACACGCTGTTCGTGGCCGGGCCGCCGGACGCGCTCGACCCGCAGGACCCGTACGC
>JAPLSS010000097.1 GCA_026398515.1 Candidatus Sumerlaeota bacterium
GGGACGGGTTGGGCGGGCGCGGAGGGATAGAACACGTCCATGCGAGCCATCTTTCCCTGCACTTCGCAGATGTCCACTTTGCGATCCATCGTGTATCCCGCCGGCAGGACATAGATCCAGTCCTTGTCCACGGGATACTCCGTCGTTTCGTAAAGAAACCCATACCAATCATCAATGTCGAGAAACAGATCCGGGGCTGCCGCTCTCGGGTCGTTCTGATAGTCAACCACGAAAACCAACATGCCTTCCTCGAGGAAGCCTTGGATCAGGTTCTCGTCGGTTTCGCCTCCAATTCGTGGCGTGGGAAGATGAGTCAGATACACGACAGCCGGCGCCTTGGCCGATGCTTTCTCTGGCTGGCGCACGGTGTAGGGCACGCTTCGGCTCAGCGCCCGGCTTTTCCATTCTTGGCTTGGTGCCGGCGCCGTCTGCGCGTTCCGCGCTGTCCATGCAATTGCGGCGATTATCCCGCAGACGGCAAATCTGGCAAGAAACGCATTGTTCATGGTCCTGGCTTCCTTGCACACGAGTCTTGAGGGGCTCTATGGCCTGGTGGCGCCCCACGAGCCTTGCTGAACGGATCCGCCTCGCGCCGGATTGGCCTGCGGCGCGGGGCTTGCAGGATGCCATCGAGGGATTATGGATTCCGAGAAGAAGAATTCAAGCGGGGATTGCGGATCTTGGGACGGGGACAGAGCGAGGCGGAGGCCGTTCGGAGTCTCCGCGCCTACGGAGTCGGCGGTTTGATCGCGGCGCCTGTTCTGACGGCTTCGGATTTCGACCCCTTGTGGGCTCTGTCGAAAGAAGACAGACCGTTCGTCTCGATTGGCAGAATTCCCGGAATCCCGGCCGGCAGAGAATGACAACATGTATTTGACAAGCTCAAGGCGGACGACGGCAAATAGCCGCAGCCGATTCGAAACGTCCGGCGAAGCCTAGAGGAGCCAACTGTGATACGAGACCTCTTGCTTGGGTTCACATGGATCATGGTTCTCGTCGGAACCGTCTTCGCCGGCGATCCACGGGGTCGACCGAACAGTCGACAGCCCGGCCCGTGGGACAACGATGTGCTGGTCTATCGAGTGGCGCCCGATGGCACGGCGGACCAACTTGCCACATTTGAGCGCGCCGGAGTTCCGACGTTGACGCGGCTGAACGATGGGCGGCTCATAGCGGCGTTTCAGCACTTCCCGCAGGCCGACGACGCTCGTTTCGACAAGGTGGCCGTGCGCTTTTCTTCCGACGAAGGCGTGACGTGGACCGAGCCGGAGACGATCCGCCTCACTGGATTGCCTGCGGGGATGCGTTCCCCGTTCGACCCGACGTTGGTCGCGCTGCCCGACGAGCGAGTTCGGCTGTATTTCACCTCGAGGCGCGGACGTCGGTTCGACGAGGACCTGCCGGCGATCTACTCGGCCATTTCCGCCAACGGCGTGGACTACGCATGGGAGCCGGGGACGCGCTTCGGTATCGAAGGCCGACCGGTGATTGACTGCGCCGTGGCGCTGCACCGAGGCGTGTTTCATCTCTATGCGCCCGACAATGGCACGTCGCTCGATCCGGGCCAAGGTCCCGGCGACCCTTCGCGGGTGGGCGTCGGCTATCATGCGACCAGCGATGACGGGCTGAACTTTACCCGCCAAGCCGACGTGCGGCTCGATGGCGGGGGCCGCTTTCTCGGAAACGCGCTTTCGGCCGGCGAAGAGATTGTTTTCTTCGGCACAGGAACCCCCGGCTTGCACGGACAGCCGGGCGGCGGCATCTGGATGGCATCGAGCAAGGATGGCCAGGATTGGAAACTGGCACAGGACTCCTTCCCCATTCGCGGCGCAGATCCCGCCGCGACGCGGCTACGCGATGGCGGTTGGCTTCTTGCGGCCACTGGCACCCCACGGCCCGGCTCGCCGAGCGCTGCCCAACAGCGGCGCCCCGATGGCTTCGCACCCCGCCCGTTGGGACCGCAGCCCGAAGC
>JAPLSS010000553.1 GCA_026398515.1 Candidatus Sumerlaeota bacterium
CTGATCTGTCCAGCCCGGCCCTCGAGCGCCCTGATCGGCTTTGAGCAAGATCTGCGCGTGCTGAATCTTGCGCGCCAACGCCTTGCCTTTGCTCACCAGACCCACCAGGTCTTGACGCTCGTCGGCGGTCAACTCCACCAAATACATCTTCTCCATGAGCGTCCACCCAATCGACAGGAATCTTCACAACAGGAACGGGAGCGTTCATGGACAAAGGTTAACCTATCAAAAAGAGATGGTCAAGGTACGAGGAGGACAGAAGAACAAACAAGACCGGCGGAACGACGGGGGCGGAACGATGCGCCGTAGGATTCCGCCCCACGTCGCTTTGCCATGACTTGCCGGCGGCCTGCCGATGCCGAGATCATGGATGAATCTGCTGGATTTGCCCCTGCTGAATCAGGTTCGGGTTGATCTGAAACTGCCCGGGCATCGCCTGGGCTGTCGGCTTGATCTGGTACGAGGGGGTCGCCTTCGGCGTCTGCACGGGAGTCATCAGCTGGAACCCGCCGGGAGGCATAATGAACCCCGGGGTTTTGGTGGCAAAAGGCGTCGCTGCGGGCGTCGGGAACATCAACGGCGGGGTGGGCGCCGGCGTCGGGAACATCAGCGGCGGAGTGGCCGTCGGCGTCGCGGTGACGATCAGCGGCGGATAGGGGTTCGGGTGGTATTCCGGCTGCGGCGGGTAGTTGCAGGCGGCGAACAGCGCCGCGGCCGCCAGCGCCGCCGTCATGCCCCATGGCCACAGCGAAGGCGTCTTCTCTTCTTTCATCGGAACGGTCCTTTCGAAGCCGCGATGCAGCGACGCGGCCCGTGCGAGGTGGGATGAACCGGCGCGAAAGACGGCGCGAAGAAAGGCCCTTCCGAGCCCGTTGGTTCGCTCCCATATAGAAACCGCGCCCAAACACTGTAAAGGTCTTTTTGCGCAACGCGCCGCCGCGGCCCTTGATAGCCTTGTCAAGCGGATCTGCCACGAAACGGCCAGCCAGGCTCATCCGCCCCGCCAAGGCCTCGGCCTCCCTGTGGCGCTGACCGATCCCAGTGGGGGGGACGCAGTGGCGCGCCGCAACCGCCCGGGGCGGTGGCCCAGGCTCGGTAGAGTGTCCCCGGAATTCCGAATCCCCAGGAGAACGAGATCGAAAAAGGGAGCGGAACGGGTCCGCTCCCTTCCTTCCGACGAATCCGACTCGTCAGACGTGTCGGAGCTGTCCGACGCGTTCGGCTTATTCGAATTCCTGCCACGTGCGCGCGCCGCTGACGACCGCGCGGAGGGCCAGGTCTTCCATGTTCGCGAAGACCACGTCCGGCTTCCCGGTGGCGCTGATGGTTCCCGCCGCCAGGGTGCCGACCGTGGCCACGCCGGTCAGGCCCGTCGGATCGTAAATCAGGGTATCGACCCCCGCGTTGCCGTCCAGATACAGGTTCGTGGCCAGGGTCGACCCGCCGCCGAGCGTGACCTGGAACAGGTCGTCCAGCGTCGTGCCGATCACGTCGTCGACGCCTTCGCCGGTGATCTTGTTGCCGGCCGTGTCCTGGATCAACAGGCTGCCGACCTTGACTACGACCGCCGAGGCGACGCTGGACAGGTTGACCGTGTCCACCCCGCCCGCGTCGGAAATCACATCGGTCCCGGACAGGCCGTCGTATTGATCGTCGCCCGCGCCGCCGGCCAGGTGGTCGTTCTGTGTGCCGCCGAAGAGAGTGTCGTCGCCGCCGTTCCCCTCGATCGTGTCGTTCTGCCCGTTGCCGTTCAGCTGGTCGGCCAACGGCGAGCCGACGATCGAATCGGCGCCGCCGTTGCCGGTGACGATGGGGGTGGCCAGCGTGTCCGTCACGTTGCCGATGTCCAGGATGTCGGCCCCGTCGCTGCTGACCAGCTGGATATTCTCGAACCCGTTCAGGCCGTAGGACACCGTGTCCGCGCCAAAGAGGAACTGCATCGCGTCGGCCCCGCCGCCGGCCAGAGTGACCCGCACGGTCGCCGGCACGGTGCTGTACTGGGCGCCACTCATCGCCGAGTTAGTGTCCATGAGGATGTTCCAGGACAGCAGGTCGGTCCCCCCGCCGCCCACCAGCGAGTCCACGCCGAAGTTAATGGCGATCGTGTCGTCGCCCGACCCGCCGATCAGCGTGTCGGCGCCGCCCAGGCCGCCGCTCAGCGAGGTCTTGCCAGTGAAGCCGCTGGCGTCGATGGCGTCGTTGACCGTGTTGGCCGGGTAGAAGAAGAAATGGCCGCCGCCGGTCAAGTAGGCGCGTTCGAGGCTCGACAGCGCGTCGCTCTCGGTCAACGTCGTCCCCTGGTTGATGGTCAGGGTGGAGTCGGTGAGCACGGCCGAGGAGCCGATCGTGTTGGCGTTGGCGCCGAACGTGCGGACCAACGCGTCCGTGTCGGCGCCGCCGTCGGCGACGTTGGTGTCGAGGCCCGGATCGAGCGTGTCGTTGCCCGCGCCGCCCGAGAGCGTGTCGTTCTGGTTGCCGCCGGCCAGCGAATCCCCCGCGGCCGAGCCGATGAGGAGGTCCGGCCCGTTGCCGCCGTTGACCGTCACCACACTGGCCAGGGTCACGGCCGTGATGTCCAGCGTGTCGCCGAGAAGGTTGGCGTCCAACGTCGTGTTGTAGTTGCCGCCCGTCAGCTGCAACATTGCCACGCCGTTCAGATGCGTGGTCCACGTGCCGACCAGCGGTCCGGTGGCATCCGGCAGTGTCGGGTAGTTGTAATCCGTCACCACCACGTCGGCGGCGCCGCCGTTCATCGTCGGATGGCTGTTGACCGCGCCGACGCTGTCCCCGCCGCTGTTGAAGTTGACGTCCAGATAATCGCTTCCGCCGTTGCCGGTCACCGTGTCGTTTCCGTAGCTGGTGTGGAACGTATCGTTTCCGGTCGTCCCGATCAGGATGTCATCGCCCGAGGCGCCGTCGTCGAGCTCGGCGCCGGAGGGCCCGGGCCACGCCGAGGCGTCCAGCGTGTCGTTGGCTTGGTTGTTGTTGACGTTGGCGTCGGTTCCGAATTGGCCGCCGCCTAGCATGCCCGGAATTTCGCAGTTGGAGAACACAGCGGTGTAGACCGAAGGCGAACCGGCCGGGTTAAAGGCGGTGATCGTGTAGCTTCCCGGCGCCCCCGCGATCGTCATGTGGTTGCCGGCCAAGCCCCCGGCGAGGCTGTCCCATTCCTGCGTGCGGAGTTTGACGCCCTCATCCGTTCCATCTCCGCCGTCGATAACGGAGTTGTACCGGTTGCTGGTGATGGAGTCATCCCCGGCCCCGCCCACGGCGATGTCCACACTGACGCCCGTCGCGTCGCCGCCGTTCAGGTCGATCACGTCGTTTCCGTCTCCCCCGCTGACGGAGTCGACGTCGTCGCCGCCTGTCAGGTTGTCGTCGCCATCGCCTCCGTCCAGCGTGTCGTTGCCGGCGCCGCCCGTCAGGGTGTCGTTGCCCGGTCCGCCGCTCACGCTGTCCGCCCCACCCGCCCCCAGCACCACATCATTGCCGTTGCCCATGAGCAGCGTGTCATTCCCGTTGTTGCCGTTGTTCTGGTCGTTCCCGTCGCCGTAGTCGACCCAGTCGTTGTTTCCGCCGTCGGCGATGAAATCCGGGAAAGGACTGCCATAACCGGTGTCGTTTCCGTTGCCCAACTGCCCGCCGATCTGCCACAGCTCCTGGTTCGTCTCGTTCGCCGTCCCGGAGCCGCCAATGGTGAAGTTCGCCGCCACGAATCCGTTTGCCTCGGTCACCCCGCGAAGGTCCATCAGCTGAACGCCGGCCGGACCTCCCGAGCTTGACAGTCCGTTGATCCCATCGATGTCCACCCAAATCGATCGGACGCTGGAGGAACTGATCGTCAGCGGCGTTGTGTCGGTCGTCGTGGTGATCGGCACGGTAGCGGCAGACTGGTTGAGAACCACCACGTTATGCGAGGCGTCGACGGTGACCGTGGCCTGGTCGCCATCCGCAGGGATCGCGACGCCCAGATGGCCCGTCGCCGAATCCCAGAACGCCGAAACCGCGGCGCTCGCCTTCGGCGCCAACGCCCAGCCGGTCATCAGGAACAGCGAGGCCACCGCCGCCAGGCGTTTCCTGGACTGGAAGCTCATGCGCTCGCGCGCGATCTCTTCGCTCCGCTCTTCGCCGACCAGGGTCTTCTTAAACCAATCGACCGAGCGCTCGGACAGGACCCGCAACGCCGCCGGCGCGTCGAACAGGCGCGTGGCGCCGGGAACCACCACCATCTCCGAGTTCGCCAGGCGTTTGCGCGCCCAGCGGACCTGCTT
>JAPLSS010000848.1 GCA_026398515.1 Candidatus Sumerlaeota bacterium
GGCGCCGGCGGCCCCCCGATGGACGGGCGCTCGTGGATTCCGTTGATAACGGGCCAACGGAAACGCAACTGGAAGGTCGTCTATTCGGCGAAGCACGCGGCGCCGAACGCCAAGCTGCCGATCTGCGTCTCCTGGCTGACCGCGACCACCGACCGCTGGACCTACATCGCCGCGCAGGCCGAACACGCCGCGGAATTGTATGACGTGAAGAAGGACCCGGGCCAGCGGCGCAACGTCGCCGACAAGCATCGCGGGCGGCTGAAGAAGATGCAGAAAGACATCGTGGCCTTCATGCGCGAAAAAGGGGCGGTCGAGGACTATGTCGCCAAGTTCGAGGTCAAGCCGTAACGAATAAGAATCGGATGAATGGCCGCAAGAGGCGCAAGAGAAGCGCGGGTTAATTCTCCGCCGGGTCCGGCCCCGCGTCCGCCGGCAGCGTGTCCACCTGCTGGCCGGAGTTGGCGGTCAGCGTCAGATTCTTGCAGCCTTCTCTGACCACGATGCACTGGCCGGGTTTCGCTTTCCCCAGGTGGCAGCCCACGACCGCGACGTCGTCGGCCTCGACGCGGAGATGGGGGCCCGCCATAACCGTGTCGAAGTAGCTGCCCGAAATGAGCAACCCCTTGGAGCGCGCCACGACTCCCATGGTCGAGCCGCCCCCGGAGGTCAAGTGAAGGCCGACGATTCGCCATCCTTCGCCCCCGGCCATGAGAGCCTGGACCTTGCCCATCATCGGCCTGGAATTGATGATCTGGCCCTTGGATGGCGCGTCGCCCTTGGCCTGGGGGTCTTTGCTCACCTTAAGGCATGTGGCCTCGCGGCTCGAGTGTATCAGGGTGTCGATCACCGCCATGCCGGCATAGGCGTCCGGGCCGCTCTCATTCCCATTCGTCATCCACAGGGCGACATCCTTGGCGTCCTGAAGATAGCAATCCCGAACCTCGGCGGAGCGGCCGGCCATTTTCACGCAATACGCCGCGGTGTGGGCGCCGTCGACCGCTAACTGCTCGAGCCGCGCTTCGCGGGCGTCGGTCATATCGACGACAACCGAGGAATTGCCGTCGCCCGCGCGAAGGATGGTCCCGCACGCATGGTAGGTCTTTCCCTGGTCGTTCATGCCGCCTTCGCCCACGAGCCGCGCGTCGGCCGGGACTCGCACGGGAGAGTTGATGACGTAAACGCCGGCTCGCACGAACACCACGCCGCGCCCCTCCGGTCGCGCCTTCTCCAACGCCGCGTTGATGACCGCCGCCGCGTCGTCGCCTGATTCCAGAGCGGCGCCGTCGGGTCCCACGGCGACGCACTTGCCGCCTTCCGTGTAAACCGTGACGTGGGGAGGCGTTGGCGAGGGCGCTTCCGCCACAGGTGGAGATTCAACAGGTTTTTCTATGAACTCATTGTCGGCCTGATTGCCGCCGCCTGCGTTCGGGGTAGCGCCGGCCTTCGCCCCGCCGCCGCCCTTCGCTCCGCCGCCGGCCTTCGCGGGAGCGCCGCTCTTCTTCGCCCCGCCGTCTTTTTTCGACGCAGAGCCGCCGGGCGCCGCGACGGTCTTGATCCATGATTCCTTTTTCATCCAGAACCGATTCCCAGTGATGCACGGCCCGGACGACTGCAGTTGGATGGCCGGGCCGGGGGCGATGCTCTCGAAGACGCTGTCGGTGATCATGCTGACGCCGCCCTTCGCGACCACGCCCACCGCCATGTTCGGCCCCGATAGCCGGTTCTCCAGGAACTGCCATCCGCCTCCAATCGAGGCGCCCGCCGTCGAGCAGTTCGTGAAGCGGCACCCGTAGACCATGCCGTCGGTGAAGCCGCCTCTCCTTCCCAACGCGGGATCGGGCGAGACGTCGAGCCCGATGGGGTCGCCGTCGAACAGCGAGTTGATGGCCATCGTCTGCACATAGGCGTCGTGTGTTTCATCGACGCCCGCCGTGACCCAGACGCCGCGCCGCGCGGCGCCTCGAATGACGCAGTCGCGAATGCGAATGGCGTAGCCGGCCGCCTTGACGCAATCGGCCGTTTTCGCCGCGCCGTCGACGACGAGATGCTCCAGGCGCGCGCCCTTGGCCTCGCCCATGTCGATCAACACGCCGGGGGCCTTCGCGCCCGCCCGCAACCGGGTCGGATAGTCGGTTTGGAACGCGTAGTCGGGGAACAGGCCGCCCTCGCCCACCAGGCGCACGCCCGGTTTGACCCGGATGGGCGAGTCCAGCGTATAGTCGCCGGCGGCGATCAGGACCGTCCCGCCGCCCTGTTGGGCCGCCTGGTCGATGGCGGCGTTGACCACTTGAGGGAAGTCAGAGTCGGAGACAATCGCCTGGCCATCCGGCCGGAAGGCCGCAAACGCGCCATTGGCCGGCAGGACCGTAACGACGTCGAATCGGGCCGCCGACGCGCCGGTCGCGGCCAGCAGGGGGGTTGCAAACGCCAATCCAAGGGCCATAAGCGGCCTTGGGCGAGCACAGGAGAATCTCATCATGGCCGCATCCTTATCCGGCAATCATAGCTTGGGCAATA
>JAPLSS010000746.1 GCA_026398515.1 Candidatus Sumerlaeota bacterium
GGGAGATTGCAGGACCTTGCCCAGCGAACGCCTTGTCCAACTGCCCAAGCGGGTCATGAGGGCGGTTTCGATATCGGACCCCGTGGCCGCGCTATACCCTTTGCGGGAACACACGCGCTGCGCCGCCGCAAGCAAATCGCCGGCGGCGGGAAAGCGTTCACGTCCCCGGAACGTTTCGTAGACCTCTTCGAAGCTCTCCCCCAGAAGAAATGGCAAAGAACTGGACAGCGGCATCGAGGCAGCGGCCGCATGGAGCAGATGCTCGATGTGCTCTTCTTCGCGGATTCCGGGAAGCAGGCCGAAAAGACCCAGACGCCCTGGCGAAACCGATTCGTTGCCCAACGTGAAGATCCTCAGATTCTGTGCGAGCTGGCGAATCGCTGGATTGGCGTGCGCCTGGAGCGTCTTGAGCAATCGGTATTCCTTCTTAACCGGCTCAATCAAGATGAAGGGGATGCCCTGCTGGCAGAGCTGAATCACGATGTTCATCAGGGCCGTCGTCTTGCCAGAGCCCGGCTTGCCGGTGATGATCAGGTGCTTCGCCAGGAGGCCGAGCGGAATGCCGCGGAGCGGAGCAAGGCGGTTGCGCGTCCCGATGTTCCAGGACTTGTTAGTCCGCTTAGGGCCGCTCGGCGGCGGTGCGAGCGATGGATGACGAGCGGCCGACGAGGCTACGCCAATCCCGGACGGGTCAGTCCGCGATCTCGGCGAACTCGCTATGACCGGATGGGTCCCGTTATTCCCGCTCATCGGACGGCTCCTCGTCCCAACCCAGGATGATCATCTCGTTTTCGCACAAAGCCGGAGGATCCGTGTTGGCGCGGATGCACCGCGGAGAGCCGTGAACGGCTACTGGAAGGCGAAACAGTCCGGCCAACTCTTCCGTGGTTGCTACGTGCGCCAGTCGTCGGAAACCGGCATAGAGGTCGCCCAGCCCTTCCTCCGTGATCAGGCGCTCATGGCTCGGGAAAGGCTCCAGACGCAAATTGCGGGCGGCATGGATCGCCCGATGGAAAACCGGGTCGTCGTCCGCGGTGTGAAACAACCGGTAGTTGCCGCCGTCGAATGCCGACTCCGCCAAAACCGAACTGACCAAATGGGCCGCCGCGGGCGTTTCGGCCAAGACTCGTGCATGAAACCGGAGATGCGGCCGGCGCAAGGTCTCGTGGAACTGCTGCTGACAGCGGCGAACGTCTTCAGCCAGCGGGTCTTCCCGGCGCAACGGGCGCAGGACGCCCTGAGACCGGTTCCAGGTTAGTCCATGCGTCGTGGCATAGGTGAGCTCTAGGAGGGAAGCGTCCTCCTCGCCGTCCCACCGGCGATTGACGGACTGAAGCTCCGCCAGATAGGCCGTATGCCGGTGGCGCTCCGCCGCCAAATCGACCGGCTCGGCGGCCACTTCGATGGCGACCCATTCCCCGCGGCGCCCAAGCACCTGATCCAGCGCCATGGAATCGTCGCGCACACTCGGCTCAAAGGGATCGATTTCGTAATAGGCGGCGGGGCTGCGGTCATTGAACTCACGGCCATGGAGCGGCCGGGTCAGTTGCTCGCGTCGAACCAAGTCGCTGGCGGCCCGGAAACTCTCCCAAGGAACCTCTTCCAGAGGGGAGGGCGAGAGTCCATAGAGTCTCTTGAGGAGGCTGCTTTCCAAGGCCCTGGACAGGGTCTCGACAAGGGCGGAGTTCGTCGAGGCGATGATGATGAAAAGCGCCAGGCGAGATTGCAGGCTCTCATCTGCCGGCCGTGGGCAGTAACGCCAGCGGATGGCGAGGGCGGCCTGATGGGCCGGCAGGTCAGCAAGCAGCCGGGTGAGTCCCGCCCAGGCCTGGGCAAGCGCTGCCGATACGTCGCCGCCGCAATCACGCACGAAAGGCCCAAAGCCTGGGTTGGGCAAGTGCTGGACCCTATAGGCATTCCGGCATGTGGAAATCTGCAAATCTGAAGCCATGGTTTCGGCTCCCCACTATCTGCGTCCCGAAGATGCCCAGAATGCGAACGCCGTCTGAAAGGCCAACGAGTGGTTCGCGATCCGCTCCACCACTGGGAGAAAAGATAGAGCGGTTTGGATGGGGCGTCAAGAGAATCGTGTTCATTTCAGAAAGTATTTACGTAAACAGCCGCTATATATCCCATGATATGGCCCAGGAATCGGCTTTGGAAGCCGTTTCGGGCGCGCCCGCCACGATTCTCAAACCCAAACGACCATGAGCCGTTCCCACGATTCTCTGAATAATATAGGACAATATCGGGCGACCGTGCAGCGCCCAATCTCCAACATAGTCCAACGGCGCGCGATTCCCGTTCAGGCCCATCCTCTCATGAGAAAGGCATGTTGGAAAAATATTTCCTAAATGGAGATTTATGTTGATTGTGCCGCCCCCTTGGCTATTATCGGAGCCAGATTCGGGAGAAAGGCGAATGACACCATGGACCCAAGCGCCGAGCTGAGATCCCTGCTCAACCGCCTTGGCGGCGAGATCGAACGCTGGAAGCCCGCAAGAGGCCAAGAGACCGGTCAGCCGGAGGGCCGCCTGAGTTTCCCCCAGAAGGTCCGCCTCCTGGCCGACAAACTCGAGATCAATGAGAAGACCCTCAACACCTGGCTTTCCAAGCCCGATCCCGCCATGAGCCTCGCCAAGTTCCTGGAACTGTGCCGGGAACTCGACGTGCTGGCGTATACGCTCATCCCCGGCGCTCCGTTGCTCCAGTCCTACTCCGAGTTTGACAACCCCATCCGAGCGGAAGAAGAACTGCTTACGCTGGAGAAAGCGATGTCGCCCGGCGCCCGGGTCGCCGTCCTATGCCCCCTCTGGCCAACGCCGCTCCAGCTGGACCCTCTGCTCGCCATTTACGCGGACAAGAGCCATTACCGCCGCTACAGCGCGACCCCGGATGATCGCAAGGCCTTCAGTACTACCGACCGGTTGAATCAGACCCTTGAACTGCGCCGGCAACGGAGAGCGCAGTTCGCCTCGGGCCATTATCGGCTCGAACTGGTCTTCATGCGCGATGAACTTGAGCGCTGGATCAATGGCGATCGGCTCTTTGGGGGCCACGCGATTGCGGACCGGATCAAGCAACTTGACTACGTCGTCCAGTTGCTCGAGACGGCCGGGAAACAAGCGTCCCGCCTGCAACTCCGCCTTTCGAGCGCCTACTTCCGCTCTCAATACGCGCTTTACCAGGAACCTGGCGGCTCCAATATCGCCATCCTGGCCACCAATGGCGGCTATATCCGGCTTCAGGATGCCGAGACCCAGGCGCATCTCAGCCGAGAGTTCGGCGCGCTGTGGGGGGACCAATCCATCGAAGAGCTGAAAACATCGGAGGAATGGGTTCGATTCCTGACGCTGCTCAAAGAGGAACTCGGCGCTCGGGAGAAGAAGGCCCCCCGGAAATCGGGCCGAATCGATCTCAAGAGCATTCTCGAAGCCCCCAAGCCTGAACCGGTCTCCCGGCACGGCGCAAAGGCCTCTCGGTAAGGAGTCCGGCCCCAATCGAGCCGCCTCATTCCGGCGCTCGTGGGAAGAACGTAATCCGCGATCACGGCCCCTTTCAGGCCGACAACTGCCTCTGCCGCCGGTTCTCTATGCGGGCATCCCGGCGCACGAGTCGAAGCAGGTAGTCTTCAAATCGCTGGATCATCGACAGCAACTCTTCCATGGCCCGCTTGGAGGCCTTGGATTGCTCGACCCAGCCAAGGGCCTCCTCAATTCGCCCCTCACGCAGTGCAAGCGCCGCCATCGCCAGCCGGCGCGAGAGTTCCCCGGCATGCTCTTCGAGGAGTTGCTCCAACCGGGATGACTTCATCTCCCCATCCAGCCTATGGCGTTCATCGTCGATTTCTCTTTCTCGGAAGCGTCTTTCCTTGCGGTCTTGCCCCTTCTCTCCTTCACGCCCTTGCTCTTCTAGGAGCGAACGGTCCATTTGTCTGAGTTCCTCCAGCATGGCCTTCATTTCTTCGGCGACCTCCGCGACCTGCTTGGCCTGCGGGACCATGCCCTCGAGGCGAGAAACCACCTCCGAAACGGCTCTCGGGTCCCGGCCTCGCTGGCGCAGTTCCTTTTCCACTGCATCCAGGTCGCTTCCGACGCCGTGCAACTTCCGCCCCACTCGTCCAGCCCGCGGTCGAAGGCCCCGGCCGAGCAGTTTCTTCTCTTTGCCAACCCGCCGGCGAGTCCATTGGCGCACGGGATCGGCGCCTAACGCATGACGGTAGGCATGATCCAGTGCGCCATGGGTGACCGGCCCCTGCCCATGCGGCCAAAACAAGAGGATCAAAGACAGGACCAAGAGCGGTGTGATGGACGCGTCCAAAGGAGGGGCGGCGACATGCAGCCAATCGAACAGACCCGGCGCCACCATCAGAAGAGCAAGGAAGATCATCAGGCCGGCCGCCGCGGCCGAACGCGATCGCGACATCCCTACATACCGGAGCAACCCGTAGATTACTATGCCCATAACCAGCGCCAGCATCCCCGCCGCGGCCGGGCCGAATGATGCCAGATTGAAACCCCACTGCCGTTCCGCCAGCATCATGCCCAGCGCCAAGGCCAGGCCCGCCCCAAGGCTCATCGCCCGGCCGCTGTTGCCTGGAAACCGACGCCCGAGGCTCGCCTGCGCCGCGCCGACAAAAATCAGCGTATAGACCAGTAGATCGATGACCGTGCCGTATTTGTCGTAGAGGAACGACAGGTCAACCCACTCGTATGGCCGAAAGATTTGCTCTAGCGAAAGAACGGCATGGGCCTGCGGCATTACAAATAGCAGGAATGCCAGGCAAACAAGGATGTAGCGCTTCATCTTGTGACATACGTGTGCCTACTAATATATATAGTTTGCCATTTTCGTATACCTGGAGCGGAATGGCCGGGCGTTCCTACTGGGAGAAAATGTCCTGTGGAAAACGTGCGCCGAACATGGAAAATACTCGCCGCCAATCCCAGAGCAACCACGCGCCAAAGACGACGCTTATAAACCCATGGGGAGAGGAGAAGAG
Organism: Candidatus Sumerlaeota bacterium; assembly: GCA_026398515.1. Lineage (GTDB taxonomy): Bacteria > Sumerlaeota > Sumerlaeia > JAPLSS01 > JAPLSS01 > JAPLSS01. The sequence continues at coordinate 5,003 of JAPLSS010000746.1, forward strand.
ATGAGATGTTAAGATGATGAGATGATGAGATGATGATTCATTGACTATTGAATAGACTGTACCCAAGCATCTTCAAGAGTTCGCAATTGCCCCCTCCTTCACCAAATTCTCCATGGGACAATTACTCCCAGTTCGGCGTTTCCACTGGCCAGTGGACAGAAATCTTAAAATATCGGGCTTCATTTCCTCTGGAGCATGAATCAGGAGATTTCCGATGGAAATGGCGCGCGCACGAATTCCGAGGAGTCGGCCCCTGGAACCGAGTCGCTCATCCGGGAGGCGTTGCGCTGCTCCACGTTGCGGCGGATCACGATCAACCCCATGCTGCTGGATGATGAGAAACTGCCCGAAGCGGAACGAGTGTCCGCCCTGCGGGAGATCTTCCACCGCAATATCCGGCGTAAGCAGATCGAACGCCTGGCACGCCTGATCTCCCCCGTCCTGGCCGGGACCCCGCCGCCCAACATCCTGATCTACGGCCCTTCCGGGACAGGGAAATCCGTCACCTGCCTCCATTTCCTCTCGACACTTCACGGGATCTGTCCCGAACAGAATGTGGCCTTCCATTACTTCTACGTTGACCTGACCACGCCCAAGACCTGCTTCGGCGCGCTCAACGAATTGGCAATCGCCCTGGATGGCCGCACCCGGCGCTACCGCAAGGGCATCGCTCTGGAGCACATTCAGGAAACGATCATGAGTTCCCTCGCCAGCCTCAAGGGAGTGGTCTGCGTCATGATCGACGAGGTCGACAACATCACCGTGGGTAGCGACGTCTTCTACACCTTCCTGGCCAAGACTCTCCCCAAGAAAGTCCCCGCCACGTTGTTCTACATCTTCCTCACCAACCGCCTCGAGTGGGAGAAGAACATCGACCCGCGAATTCTCTCGGTGCTTAAGAAGACCGACATGATCTTTGAGCCTTACGACGCCCTGGACCTGGTTGAGATCCTGCGGCTGCGAGTTGAAAAGGCGCTCGATCCCCGGAAAGTGGACCAGGGGGCGATCAGCAAGATCGCCGGCTATGCCTCGCGCGAAACCGGGGATGCCCGCAGAGCCGTCGAACTGCTGGTCAAGGCTGTCAAGGTCGCCGAGGAGACTTGCGGCTTTCTTGGCGAGAAAGAGGTGGACCAAGCCGACAGCATGCTCGAAGTGGACAAGACGGAGGAATTGATCGGCGCCCTGGCGCCCCAGCAGCGCCTGGCTTTGGCCGCTTGCTATTGGGGGCTCAAGAGCCAAAAGGGCCAGCTCACGACCGGCCATGCGTACCATTACTATCGCGAGATTTGCCTCCACGCCGGAAATCGTCCCCTCACCCAGCGTCGGTTCTCCGACATGGTGAGTTTCCTCGACCTTTACGGCTTGGTGGGCGCTCGCGTGACGTCCAAGGGGCGCTATGGCAAGACCCGAGAACTATCCGAAGCCTTGCCGGAGAGAATCGTCGTCAAACTGCTGTCCGGCCGCCAGGAATAGGCAGTGGAGAAGAGAATGCGACCGAGCGGAGCGGTCAGAATAGGAAGTTGGAGTCGGCAAGATGCCCTAACTCCTCCTCACAAGCGGCCACGCGTCCTTCTTCTCGGCGGATCCTCGCCGCATTCGTCACCGGATCGTTG
>JAPLSS010000803.1 GCA_026398515.1 Candidatus Sumerlaeota bacterium
GCTGTTCACGCCGAGCTGGGCCAGCAGGACCAATCCCAGCCCCAACGCCGCGGGCCGGTCCGCGCGCCGCGCGACGAACAGCCCCGCCACCGCCAGCGCCACCCCGGGGGTCCAGACGAACAGCCCGTTGTGCGGCGAGAAAAGAACCCGCAACGCCTCGAATCGGGCCAGGAAAAAATAGCCGCGGCCCTGCGGCGCGGTCAGCGGCGTTCCGAACAGGATCTGCCAGACGATCATCTGCGGCGAAAAGACCACGAGCGCCGCCGCGCCAAAGACGATCCAGTAAACCAACTCGCGCCGCGCCCGCGTCCTTCGCTCCTCGGAATTGAGAAGGCGATGGAACGATAGAGCCAGCGGGTAGACGGCGTACAGCGCATTCTGCCAGCGCATCAGCATCGCCAGCCCCAGCGCCGCGCCCGCCAGCGCCGCCGAGCGCGTCGAGGGAACCATCGCCCGCTCTTCCTGTGTATGGAGTCCCGCCTTTAGGCGGAATGATGGTTCGGGCGCCTCACCGTGATCCGCAACATTCCGCCTAAAGGCGGGACTCCATACTCCCGATCTTGGGAGAAAGCCGGAATCGACGGCCAACACGAACAGCGCCGCCGCCGCCGCGCCGATGGCGTGCGGCATAAGCGTTTCGGGAAACGAGTAATAGAGCAACGAACTCGTCGCCCACGCCAGCGCCGCCGCCCATGCTCCCGGCCACCGCCCAAAGCGCCGCATGCACCACAGGCCCATCAACAGCAGCGCGACGAGCCCATAGAACCCCAGACCCACGAACGCGGCGACGTGGTAGGGCTTCGTCGTTCCGTCCGCCTTCCATCCGCCCAGGCGCGCGACGACGTCCGCCCCGATCCAGAACGGCGCGAGCGCGATGGCCGGCCCGACCGACGAGTGGTTCGCCGTGCGCCCCTTCGGCGTCTTGTTGTCGGGCATGAACCCCTGGCCGAGCCGATCGTACTGATTCTTAAATTCGAGATCGTGGTCGAAATAGAGCGAGTGGAAGTAGGAGTAATACGCCACCGGATCAATGCCGCGGATGTTCAACCGGCTCAGGGCCAGTTGCCCGTCGCCGATGAGCAAGGCCGTGTGGGCCAGGTACAAGGCAATCAGGAATGCGAACGGCCCGTGGCGAATGCGGAATGCGGAATGCGGAGTGCGGAATGCGGATTGGGGGACGTGCGGTTTCATCCTCTAGCGCCAATTCGTTTTTCGCTCTTCATTCCGCATTCCGCATTCCTCATTCCGCAATCAACGAGGCGCGAGCATCACGCGCATGTCCAGCAGCTGCCGATCCGTCCCGACGGCGATCAGGATGTCGCCCGGGTTCAACTCGCTCTTGCCGGAGGGATTGAAGGTCAACTGGCCGTCCTGGCGCATGATGCCGATCACAATCACCCCGACGCGCTGGGAGAGATTGAGCGACCCGATGGTCCGCCCCGCGACTTCCGAATCCCGGCCGACCGCGAGTTCCTCAATGCGGAACCCATAGGCCTCGGCGCCGCCGGTCATGGCCTCGAAAAAATCGATGACGGTCGGGCGCAGCGCGGCATGGGCCAGGCTGGTGGCGCCCATGACGTACGGGTTGACCACGCGGTTCGCCCCCGCGCGCCGCAGCTTCGAGGCGGCGTGCTCATCGTCGGCGCGGGCGATGATGTTGATCTTCGGGTTCATTTGGCGCGCCGACAGCGTGATGTACAGGTTCTCCGCGTCGCCCGACGTCAACGCCAGCAGGCAGCGCGCTCGTTCCATGCCGACCGCCAGCAGCACCTCGTCGCTGGCCGCGTCGCCCGCATGCACGAGATCGCCCTGGCGCAGGACCTCTTCCACCACGGCGGGGTCCTTCTCGACGACCACAAAGGGAGTCTTCTCTCGGCGGAAGATGGCCGCGACCGCGCTTCCGAGCCGGCCGAACCCGCAGAGGATGAAATGATCCCGCAGATCCGCAATGCGTTTCTCCATGCGCCGCCTCCCGACTTCTTTGCTCAACACGTCTTCGATGACCACGCCTGCCGTCAGCGACAGGACCAGCGAAATCGACGCCACGCCGCCAGCGATGAGCGCGCAGGTGAACACCATCGACACCGGCGTCTGCGCGTGAACCTCTTTGTAGCCGACGGTCGACAGCGTGATGACCGTCATATACAGCGCTTCAATCCACGTGTAGTCAGGAACGAGGGTCTTGAACCCGTACACGCCGACCGCCACGACCGTCAACAGCAGCCCCACGGCCATCAGCAGCTTGCGGCCGGTGGACAGGCGCGGCGCGGTGGCCGGGCGTTCGGGGGGATCGGCCATGGCGGGCGATCCAATCCTTCTCGAAGGTTTCAGCCGGATTCAGCCGGCCTTTCCCGCCCCGCGGCTTCGCGCCATGCCCGCGGGGCCGTTCCACCCATTCGATCGGGAACTCCGGACTCCCTCACGATCGGTAGTCGGCATTGATGCGAATGTAGCCTTCGGTCAAATCGCAGCCCCACGCCGTGGCCTTGGCTCGGCCGGCGCCGAGATCGACGGCGATGGAGATGTAGTCGCGCGCTTTCATCTCCCGTTGCAGCGCCGGCTCGTCGTAGGCGACCGGCAGGCCGCGGCGCATGACGGGCACGCCGAGAATCTTGATGGCCACGCGCTCCTGCGCGAAGACCGCCCGCGCGTTGCCCAGCGCCATGGCGATGCGGCCCCAGTTGGCGTCGCAGCCATAGATGGCGGTCTTGACGAGGTTCGACGAGGCCACTTTGCGCGCCGCCTCGCGCGCCTCGGCCTCGGAGCGGGCGCCGGCGACGGCGACTTCGATGACCTTGGTCGCCCCTTCGCCGTCGCGCACGAGGTCGATGGCGAGCTCTTGCAGCAGGTCGGTCAGCGCCGAGGCGAACTTCGTCTCGTCGGCGGAATTCGCCGGAATCTTCGATCCGCCCGCCGCGCCGTTGGCCATCACGATCAACGTGTCGCTGGTGGACGTGTCGCCATCGACGGTCACGGCGTTGAACGTGCGTTCGGCGGCGAGACGAACAATCCGTTTGAGTTGCGGCCGGGTGATCGCCGCGTCGGTCCCGACGAAGCAGAGCGTGGTGGCCATGTTCGGGTGAATCATGCCCACGCCTTTGGCCACGCCGCGGAGTGCGAGGTCGGCCTTCGCGATGCGGACGCGCCGGCCGGCGTCCTTGGCGCGCGTGTCGGTGGTCATGATCGCCTGCGCGGCGCGCGGCCAACCGTCGGGCGAAAGCCCGGCGGCGGCGCGCGCGATGGCCGCGCGAATCCGGTCCATCGGCAGGAACTGGCCGATGACGCCGGTGGAGCAGACGGCGACCTCCCTCGGATCGGCGCCGACCGCGGCGGCGGCGCAGGCGGCCATCGCTTCGGCGTCGGCGAGGCCGCGCTTGCCGGTGGCGGCGTTGGCGTTCTTGGAATTGGCGACGATGGCGCGCAGCCGCCCGGCGTCCAGCCGCGCGCGCGTTACGGCCACCGGCGGCGAGAAGAAGCGGTTGCGGGTCGTGGCGCCGGCGGTCGCGGCGGGGGTTTCGGACACGATGAGACAGAGGTCGGGTCCGCCTTTCTTCAAACCGGCCTCGGCGGCGCCGACGAGGAAGCCTTGGGGATGGGGAAGAGAAGCCATACGCAGCAAGCCTTTGACGGAATGAACAGCGACGCTGGGTTCGCAGACTAAAGAAGGCCGCCGCGCATGTCAAAACCGCAATTGCCGAATCCCGAGTTCGGAGTGCGGAGTGCGGGGTGCGGAGTGAGGCGTTCAAGGTTCATAGTTCGGCGCTCTTCCGGCTGACGATCCTGCCCGGTTCCTGCGCGCACGACGCCTTGATCTCCGCACTCCGCACTCTGAACTCAGAACTCAGAACTCTTCCTTCCGCACTCCGCACTCTGCACTTCACAATCGGCGATTGACCATTCGGTTTGAGGCTGCTAATACGCGGGCCGAATCGAACGCGCGAGGGGCGGCCGATGGCGACGCGTCAGCCCGATCCGGTTCAAACCTACATCCAACTGGTCCACGGCGCGGGATGGGACCCGACGGCCCTGAAGCCGCGCCGAAAGGTGGAACTGCGCCTGGACGCGGAAGCCGAGCCGGTCCCCGGGCGGCTCTTGTCGCTGCACCACGAAGGCGCGCCGGTGGCGGCGCTGTTCGTCCTCGAGGGCGTGCGCTTCCCGTCCGGCGAGACGCTGTATCAACGCTACCTCGACATGACATCCGAGGGGCGCCTGTGCCTGCGCGCGGCGGCTGCCCTAGCCCCGGCGCCGTATGTGTTTGTCGCCTCCCCGTATGAATGCATGCTCTACGACGCCGCCACGGAGGAACTGCTCCAGTGCGCGACCTCGCCCGAGGAATCGGCCGCGCGGATCTTCTCGCGCTTCACGCCGGAGGCATACGCCAACGGCGCGCTCGACGGCATCCCGCGGCGCACTCCGCGGCAATGGGGCAAGGACCTGTGGGACTGGCTGCGCGTGTGGCACGTGAAGATCGGACGCGCCTCGCGAACGCCATCCGACATATTGACCGGCCTTCTGCAACACTGGCTGCTGGCGTGGAAAGACGCGCTGACGCCGGGACGGGCGAGAGCGTCGGACAGTTTGGGCATCGTCGTGGAAGCGGCGGACGATCCGTGCGCCGTCAACGCCGCGCCGCTCGATCCCGCGCAGTTCCACGCCCAGCACGTCGCCGCCGTGTCCGAGCGCTTCCCGATGGGGATTTTCAAGGCGATGGAGGCGCGCGAGCGGTCGCTGTGGCGCGACGAAGTAGCGGCGTCGACGCTGACGACGTTTCTCGCCGAAGCGCGCCTGCTGAGCCGGAGCAAGTTTCGCGTGGCAAACGCCCTGTACGCGCTGACGGATGAGAAGACGGAGAGCAAATCGTGGAAGGCGGCGCTGACGCAGGAGGCGCGCATCGCCCGCCTCCTGCTGCGCGAGGACCTGACGATTCACGACGCGGTGGCCGCCGACATTCGGCAGAACGGCTACGGCTGGGCGCTGACGCTGTTCGAGGACTTGGTGCGCTATTGGATTGAAGAAAACCTGAAGCGTAAGGAATTAGCCGAGGAGCGAGGCCCGCTCGGCGTGCAGTTGGACTTGTTCGCCCCTCCCCCGGCGGGGCTGCATCCGATGGGTTACCTGCAGGACGTGCTGCTCTTCGCCCTGACGCATGCGTTCCGGCTGCGCACTCGCGACGCCGACGAGCGCCTGCTGGCGGGCCTGCTGCTGGCGATGAAGACGCTGGAACTGAGCGAGGACTACTCTCTGCCGCTGGGACGGTTCGAGAAGTTCGATCGGGTCTTTGAGTCGTAGTTGAAGGACGGCGCATCCGTTACCCCGCCAGAACAAACCCCACGGCATCATGCACGCGATCCAGCGTTCGTTGCGCGCGGACACGGGCCGTTTCGGCGCCGGCGCGCAAGAGCGCATCGAAAGCCGGCGCATCGTCCCGAATGTCCCGGTAGCGCGCCTGAATCGGCTCCAGGAGCGCCACGAGCGCGTCCGCCAAATCGCGTTTGAAAGGCGCGTAGCCCTTCCCTCGATAGCGGCTCTCCACTTCCTCGGGCGGTTCATCAGTCGCCGATGCGTAGATGGAGATCAGATTCGAGATCCCTGGTCTTGCTGGGTCGCGGACGATCTCCGAGCCGGAGTCGGTTACAGCCTTCATCACCTTTCGGCGGATGGCCGACGGCTCGTCGAGAAGTGGAATATAGTTGTAGGTGTTCACGTCGGACTTGGACATCTTCGCCGTCGGGTCTTGCAGGCCCATGATCCGCGCGCCAATACCCGGAATATAAGGCTCCGGAATGGCAAAGACCTCGCCATACACCCCGTTGAACCGCTGCGCCAGATCGCGCGTCAGTTCGAGATGCTGTTTCTGATCCTCTCCGACCGGCACCTGGTTGGTCTGGTAGAGCAGTATGTCGGCGGCCATCAACACAGGGTAATCAAACAGGCCCGCGTTCTCATTCTCCGGCCCTTTCCTCGCTTTCTCCTTGAACTGCGTCATGCGGCTCAGCTCGCCCATATAGGTGAAGCAGTTGAGTATCCAGGCGAGCTGCGCGTGCTGAGGGATATGCGATTGGACAAAGAAAGCGTTCTTCCGGGGATCGATCCCGCAGGCGATGTAGAGCGCCAGGAAGTCATAGGTGCGCCGACGCAAAGCGAGCGGATCCTGTCGGACGGTGATGGCATGGAGGTCGACAAGGCAGAACAGGCAGTCGAATTGGTCCTGCAGTGCCACCCATTGCTTCAACGCGCCCAGGTAATTCCCGATCATCAAGTTGCCCGACGGCTGGATGCCGCTGAACAGTATGGGACGAACCGGCTTGGGGGTCATTGGGAGATCCTTGTTGCTTTGACTAGAGATCCCGGCCTACCGCCACCGCCACGCGGGCGGCGTTCGACATCGCTTCGCGGAATTGGTCGCCATCGAGCGACTGGTCCCCGTCGCACAAGGCGCGCGCGGGGTCGGGATGGACTTCGACCAGCAGCCCGTCGGCGCCCATCGCTACCGCGCCGAGCATCGCCGGGGCGACGAGATCGCTTCGGCCCGTGCCGTGGCTCGGATCGACGAGCACGGGCAGGTGGGTCAAGCTTTTGAGGTGCGGGACGACGGCGAGGCTGAGCGTGTTGCGGGTGAAGGTCTCGAAGGTGCGCACTCCGCGCTCGCAGAGGAGAATCGCTTTGTTGCCTTCCTTGGCGATGTATTCCGCCGCTTGGAGGAGTTCCTCCGGCGTGGCCGACATGCCGCGCTTGAGCAACACGGGCTTGCGCGTGCGGCCGACCGCTTCCAGCAGAGGGAAGTTCTGCATGTTGCGCGCGCCGACCTGGAGCATGTCCGCGCAGTGGGCGACGAGTTCCACGTCGTCGACCTGCATGACTTCGGTGCAGATGGGGAGCCCCGTCGCCTCGCGCGCTTCGACGAGCAGTTCCAGCCCCTCTTCTTCCAGGCCGCGGAAGGAATACGGATTGGTGCGCGGTTTGAAGGCGCCGCCGCGCAGCCCGACGGCCCCGGCGCGCTTGACGGCTTCGGCCGCGCGCAGGATCTGGTCGCGGCTCTCCACCGCGCACGGGCCGGCGATCACGCCCACGCGGCCCGCGCCGAACTCGAAGTCGCCGAAGCGGACGGTCGAGCCCTCGGGCTGCGCGCCGCGTCCGACGAGCCCGAACGGTCCGGCGGCGCGGGCGACGCGCTCGA
>JAPLSS010000688.1 GCA_026398515.1 Candidatus Sumerlaeota bacterium
CGCGCTTCGCGAACCGGCACGTTGTCGTCGTCTTGGCCGTGAAGGATATAAACGCCGAGCGGGGCGAGATTGCGCGCCAAGGCTTCCGTGTCGCTGGGCAGCATGCAGCGTGCGAGGATGTCTTGCACGGGCGAGGAGGCCGGTTCGCGGGCCATTCGCGCATAGGAGAACATGCTGATCCAGCCGGCGCTGGGGCCGACGGCGGCGAAGCGGTCGGGGAACGTCACGCCCAAGTGCCACGCGCCGTGGCCGCCCATCGAATGGCCGGTCAGGTAAACCCTCGTGGGATCGACACCCAGGCCGCGGATAGCCGTATCGAGTACCTGCAAGGCGTCCAACCGCCCCCAGTCTTCCCAGTCGAAGCCGTACGGACGCCGGTTCGTCGGGGCGACCAGCCATCCCCACGACTTGTTCGAGTAGGAGCCGGCCTGGCGAATCGCCTCGACCGCCGCGCCGTGAAGCGAAAGGAACAGGGCCGGGGGCCGGGCCGCATCGGACGCCGGCGGCCAGGGAGGCAATTCGGCGTAGTATTGCAGGCTGCCATCGATTCCGCTGAAGAACGTGCGCTTTCTTGCCTTCTCGGGACTGCGGACGTGAAGCGTCGCCGTCGTGCTGTCCAGCGCTTCGCCGGCGCGATCGGCATTGCGCAGCAATTCAAGCCGGAGGACAAGGTCGCCGGTTTCCCGCGGCGCCGTCCCGCTGATGCGGAAGGCGGCTTTCCGCACGCCGTGAGGAAGGAGGGGCGGAATCGGCGTCGTCGTCGATCGGCGGTCGTTGCCGAACGAGGCGTGAATGGCAAGACCCTCCAGGGGAGAGTCGGTGGCGTTGATCGCAACGACCGCCGCCCATTGATCCACGGCCTGTCCGACGACGAGATCCGGGAGCGTCGCATCTTTCGCGTTCAGCAGCGCCGGGGCGTCGGGTTCGAGGAGTTCGATCCGCAGCTTTCCCCGACCGCAGCGAAAGAGCAGGACGTTGTCCCCCTTGTGCAACTGGATGGGCGTCAAAACATAGCCCGTGCTGTAAGGATCCCCGGCGCGGGGCGCGCCGTTCACACGCGCCATGCTGTGGCCCTGCGCGTGCAGGAGCATCGCCTTGTCGCTGTCCGAGCGGGCGACGGCGCAGGCGTAGCCGCCGTCGAACGCCCGGCCTTCAAACCACCCGGCGGCATCGGCGGTCGCCGGGCGCCAGGAGCGCGTTTGTCCGTCGGGCAGCGTCACCGTGTCGCCGGCCCGCGGCGCACGCCAGGTCCCCGCGACAAACTGCGCTTCGATGGCGTCGGCGCGAAACGCGCTTCGTCCGCGCCGCCCGACCGAATCGACAACCAGGCACTCGCGGACGACAATGGCGTCCTGATTGGCTTCTCGCGGAGGCCGCGCCGAGACGTCGCGCGAAAACAGGCCCGCAGCCAGGATGATCCCGACGACCCGGAGGTGTGGCATCTCTTCCTCCAATGAGGGGAATGGGACATCGCGGAGCGATCTCCCATCGCGGAGGCGGGGGTGAATCATGAGAAGCCGGCGCCGCGATCCCAGGGATCGGCGCCGTCTTGGCGCGTGTCACCACCGTTCCCGATGCACCCGGGCAACTTCCAGCTGCGTGCGCGGCTCGGGGCGTTCGGCGGGATGGCCGACGGCGATGACGGAGAGGGTCTCGATGATCGCGGGGATTCCCAGGAGTTCGCGGCAGCCGGCCAGGCGCTCCTCGCGCGGATAGATGCCCAGCCACACCGCGCCCAGCCCCAGCTCCGACGCGGCCAGCAGGATGTTCTCCGTCGAGGCCGCGCAGTCCTGCTGCCAATACTTGGGCGACAGCGAGGGGTCGGCGCACACGGCGATGGCCAGCGGGGCCTGGTAGAGCATCTTGCCGTAGGGGAGCAGGTCGGCCATCTTGTCCAGCGTCTTGCGCTCGGCGACGACGACGAAGTGCCAGGGCTTGGAGTTGTTCGCCGACGGGGCCGCGGCGCCCGCTTCCAGCAACGCCTGAACGTCGGCGTCGGTCACTTTCTGATCCGTGTACTTGCGCACGCTGCGGCGCGCGAAAATCGAACGCAGACGAGGATCCATGGCGACCACCTCCTTGGGGAATTGCGACTCTCGATTTCTGATCTGCGATTGCGGCGACAACGGCCACCAGCCACCGGGATTGTCGATGGTCGACGGCAGATTGTCGAACGAAAACAACCGACGGACGGCGGGCCTGTTCATTGCCCAAGCCTTTGCGGAACCGCGACATTGCCTCCTTGGAAACGTGGGCCATACACAGGGCCGGCGCCCACGGCTCCTCCTGTAGATTCCAGTTCGCATCTTTGCTTACTTGCCAGGATTCCGCCGCAACTCGCCGCCCAGCGCCTCGCCAATCAGGCGCCTTCGTTTCAACGAGGCGGCGTGGCACAGGGCGGCGGCCAGCGCGTCGGTGGCGTGGTCGGACTTCGGCGTTATCCGGAGGCCCAGCAGGTGGCGCACCATCAACTGCACCTGCTCCTTCGAGGCGCGCCCGTAGCCGACGACCGCTTGTTTGATCTGCAACGGGGAATACTCGAAGAACTCCACGCCCGCGTTGGCCAGCGACAAAATGGCCACGCCGCGCGCCTGCGCCATGGACACGGCCGTCTTGACGTTGGCGGCGAAGAAGATCTCTTCGATCGCCGCCGCTTCCGGCCGATGCTCGGCGATCACCCGCGCCAGCGCGTCGTGAATGGCTTTCAACCGCCGCGGAAGCGGCTCGGCCGCCGAGGTGGCCAGGCTGCCATAGGCCGTCGTTTCCGGCGAGGGGTCGGGAAACTCGATGACGGCCCAGCCCAGGCGCGCCAGCCCGGGATCAATGCCCAGAATTCTCATGGTCGGGGTCTCATGGGAAGCGGCCGCCGCGGCCCGGCGATAACGCTTGTTTTCCTTGTGGGGCTAGCTCAGGAGCGCGGCGTTCTCCGTGCGACGCATCAGCCTCTTGCCTCAATCTGAGTTTGCACAACTCGATCTCCAGATCAATCCATTCCTGCGTCCATTGGCCCGGATCTCCCACCGCCTAGCCCGCGTTTCTCACCAAGGCGCCCTTGGCGAGCATCCAGGGCGGCCGTGAATCGTCCTGCCCCGAATCGTCCTGCCCTTAATCGTCCTGCCTGTGTAGGTTCCGTTTTTCTGGACAACCCGCGGCAAGATGATTAATCCAAAGAGCGATCCATTCTCGCGCCGGATAGAGTCCTTTGATCGGGAGCTATGTCGTGAACACATTCGGAAAACGCGCGTCGGCCATGCTCGTTCTGGCGTTAGCGCTGGGCTGGGGAGGCGCGGCGGCGCAGCGGGCGCAAGCCGCGGAGAAGGTCAAGAAAAGCGGCAAGAAGGCGGCGAAGCAGGCGGCCCAGGAGATGACAGCCCAGAAACCGGCGGGCGCGGAAAGCGAGGAGAAACCGGTGGGAGAGATCATTCTGGAAAACGAGGCTCTGAAGGTCTGCCTCGGTCCGGCGTTCCCACGAGCGCTGCGCTATGAGTGGAAGAAGGCGGGGGCGGCGTTCGACGGCGCGGCGGACCGGGGGCCGGGGATCGTCGAGATCAACGGAACGCCTTATCGCGCGGCGCAGGACTGGCCGTTGGAGGACGACCACGGGTATCGCCTGACCACGAGCTTCGCTCCCGATTCGGCGGCGTACACGTTTCACGTTTGGCAATCCGACGGCGCGCTTTCGTTCGCGCTGGTCTTTCGCCTGGAGGACGACGCGCTGAAGATGAGATTGCAGGACGTCGCGGAAACGGGGAACTTCCGCCTGCGCAGCCTCTACTTCCCCAACCACCAACTGCTTTCGCTCGCCGCCGGCACGGCGAACGCCTCGGCCTGTCGCGTGGAGTTCTCCCGCAGCCCGAAAGGGATCATCAAGATCGACCGCACGTTCAAGGGGCCGATTCAAGGCCTTCAGCCCGACGCCGAACAGATCCTGCAGGTCGGCTATCTGATGCGGACCACGGCCGTCTATGGCAACGGCAAGTTCGGCATTGCCGACCGCTTCCGCATCGCCGACAGGCCGGAACTTGCCGGGCCCTTCCAGGCCGAGATGCTGGCCGTCTATCTGGTCAGGCTCTTTACACTCGATCTGGTCGAGCATGTCGCTCATCGGCGTGCGCCTGACACCGCTGTACAACTCGATCAGCGGTTCCGACGCTTCCTCGGCATCGGCAATGCCACCGGACTTGGCATGGCGCCCTTCCTGATGACCCACCCCCTGCTCATCGCCAACTG
>JAPLSS010000298.1 GCA_026398515.1 Candidatus Sumerlaeota bacterium
CGGCGATGATCGCGTCCCACTCCAGGTTGCCTTCGCCGACCGGGGCCATGTAGGACTCCTTGCGGTCGACCATGTACATGTCCTTCACGTGAATGACGTCGATGCGTCCGGCGCATTTCTTTAGGTACGCCTCCGGACTGCCGCCGGCGTAAGCGACCCAATAGGTGTCGATCTCCATGAACAGGTCCTTGGGCGCCTCGTGGACCAGCACGTCGATCGGGCGCAGGCCGCTGGCGTCGCGCAGGAATTCGTGCGCGTGGTTGTGATAGCCGAAGCGGATGCCGGCGGCCTTGAACTTGGCGATGATCGGCGGGGCGTCCTTGACGAGCCGGCGATAGCCCGCCGCCCCGCCGTCCACGTAGTGCTTGGCGGCCGAGCCGATGGCGGTGTACGTGCAGCCGAGCGCCCGCAAGTCGGCGGTCATCTTGTCGATGTCCTTGACCAGTTGATCCCAGTTGCAGTGGGTGGCGATGCACTTCATCCCGTGGTCGTCGAGCATCTTGCGCATGGTTTGGGCGTCGACTTCGGGCGCGTTTCCCTGAAAACATCCGACGGCGGACAACTGCACGGCGCGGTAGCCGATCTTCTCCAGTTTCTTCAGGGATTCCAGGCAGTCCTTGGCGGTCTTGGTGAACTCGCGCACCGTGTACATCTGAGCGGCGGTCTGTGACATGGCAGCGTCCTTTCCGACGAATGACGAGGAACGAGGGGAATCAGTTTGAGCGCACTATACCGCGTCCCGGGCGAAGAGCAATGGGGAAACGATCCGAAATGTGACGGGCGGTGACAAACGAAAAGCGCCAGTCTGAAGCCGGCGCCAGAGCAAAACCCGGATGGTGGTGCCGAAGGTGGGAGTTGAACCCACACGACCTTGCGGCCACACGGCCCTGAACCGTGCGCGTCTGCCAGTTCCGCCACTTCGGCCCGTCCGACGCCATGTTTCATAAGTCAGACCTCCGGTTGAGGCAAGCATTTTCTCCACGCATGACGCGAGGTCGGGCGCTCCCCTGGCGCTGGCATTCCCGCCCGCGATCTGCTCCCCAAATGGGGGTATGGAGTCCCGCCTACAGGCGGAATGGCCCAAATTTGGACCATAGCGGCAGCCAGACATTCCGCCTGAAGGCGGGACTCCATACCCCCATTTTTGTTCGTTTCCGGGTGGCCCGGAGCGCCATGAGTGGCTGTCTCCAAACGTCCATTCGCGAACGCGGGCGCCGCGACCCGAACAAGCCCCCGTACACGGAGAGAGGGCGGGACCGAGGTCCCGCCCCTGAAAATGCGGATCTTGTAGTGGGACAATATGGAGGGTTATGTTTCGATAATGCTTTGTCTATGAAATCGCGCGATCGCGTCGCGCGTTTCCGCTCCCTGCGCATGGCGCTCCGTGATAGGGCGCGAACGGCCCGCCACCTCACGTCGTGCTCGCCGCGAAGGCGGAGGGCCCTTCGCCGTGCATCTCCTTGGCGCGGCCCGCACTTGCCGCTTCCCGCCTCTCAACGCGCGCCTCCTGGGGGCCGAAATGCCGATTTCCACAGAACGGGCAGGCGACGATCTGATTGACTTCGCATTCCGCCAGTCGAATCACCCAAGCCAACCCGCATTCGCTGCAATGGATGGGAAAGCTTGCGTTCATCGCCCGGCTCCCGTCGGTTCTATTTCTAAACGCATAGCTAACAACATTCATGCCGTACTTCTGGAAAATCTCTCCAATGCGCCCAATGCCAACGGTTTATGGGCTTGCGCAAGGGGTTTCCCGACCAGAGATCTATCCTGGCCGTGCCTATCTGTGCGGGAAATGACGCATTTGGAGACGAAAACGGACCAGAATAGCCAACAAGTCTCCACAGCCTGACCAGCTTCTTGCTAACCCGAATCCGCTGCCGGCCTGGAGAACCAGGCGGATCATGCGCGGACGCCATCCCGAAACAGCGCCCAACGGGGCCGACAGAGGCGGGACAGCCGCTCCACGGTGGATCGTATTGACGCAGCCCCCGCGCGCTTTCCCTGTTCGCCGAGGGAGCCGGGGGAGGCCGTGCATCTCCCGCGCGGCGCGCGAAAAACCTTGCGGCGCAATCGCAAACCCTCCATCATCTCCTCAGTTCCCGCGGCCGGATCGCGGCGCTTCCGTCCACAAACGGTCGGCGCCGCATTCGGCGCGTTCGTCAAGCGCGACGGAGAGGTGGCCGAGCGGTTGAAGGCGGGCGCCTCGAAAGCGTCTGTGCGGGCCTTAACCTGCACCCCGGGTTCGAATCCCGGCCTCTCCGCCACTAGACTCGTAAGTGAAATAAATACAATTTATACGATGATTTTATGTGCGATGCGGAATGGGTAAGCCCACCCGGCGACTGCGTTTGGCCGGGCGAATGTAGATACTCGCGCAGGGCTTTTGGAAATGCCCGTCGGGTTGATGTTCCATGGGTTCCGGATTGGAAGGCATCCCGCCGAAGTCTCCAAACCCTTGGAGTTTTGCAATCCCGCGATTGCTCGGCGTGGGCGTCGACCGGTTTTGTTGGCTGGGAAGGGCGCAAGAGTAAGGGATACACAGATGCTGACAAGTGTCGGGAATGCGCGCCGCCCGATGTGGCGGACTCCATCACGTTTCCCAGCGCGCCGGGGACGGGAAAGCGGCGGACGCAGCGACCCGAAGACGTGCCCTGGGGGCCGCCCATCTGACTCTGTGCGGCACAGTCCGGTGTTGCCCAGAATCAAGTTGCCATCCGCCGACATCGAGCCGTTGTTCACGATCAGCGTGCCGGAAGCCGGCTCCACGCAGGTCCCCCTGGGCAATGGCCCGCTGTACGCGGGACTGGCGGTCTGCTCGCACCTCGCCAACGTCGTGGAAACGGTGGTATTCTCCGACGTCGCGATTGAGGTCTTGCCGCCGGCGGCCAAGAAGGCGAAATGAAAGATACATAGTGAAGGAATATGTAGCGATTCCCATCCAGTTCAACAGGAGAGGGCAATGAAACCCTATGTCAAGACTCTCAGTCATGTCGGCGTGCGGACTACGGACCTGGAGCGTTCGATCCAATGGTACACGGAGGTCCTGGGATTGGATTTGGCGTTCCGTCTTGAGCGCGACGGGCGCACGTTCATCGCTTACCTTCAGTTGACGCCGACGACGTTTGTCGAACTATTCGCGCCATTCCCCGCCAAGCCGGGCGCAACCGCATTCCAGCCGGCCGCGGCCGGGGGGAATCCCAAGCGGCCGGGGACTACTCATTTCGCCATCGAGGTGACGGACATCGAGGAGGCGCTCGCGGACCTGCTGCCACGGCTGCCGCCCGAGTCGATCAAGAAACGCGAGCATATCAAGGGCGGTGACGGCGCGCTCATCTTCAACTTCTTCGATCCCGACGGCAACCGGATCGAGTACATGCAGTTTCCGTCGGAGTCGAAACAGCGCCAAGCGATGATCCGCGCCGGGGCGTAGTTGTCGCAAATCCGCCGCGGCGGAACCGACGATCGAGAACATGCCAGGAACCTGTCGTCCCAAGGGGCCGCTTCATTCCGGGGGTTCTTCGGAGAATACGACGCGAACGTGGGGGGCTGTGAGTCGGCTCCGTTCTCATTGGGTTCGGGAAACCAGCGCGAAATCGTCGTTCAACTCAGAGAGACATGAGGGGTGAAGGATATGAAGAGGATTGCGCTTCTCACAGTACTAGTTGCCGCGAGGGCATCTGGTGCGCTGGCTGCCGACTGGCCGCAGCTTCTCGGGCCGGATCGAAACGGCTCCTCGCCCGAAACCGGCCTGGCCCGCGCCTGGCCCGCGGCGGGCCCCACGGTGGTGTGGACCGTCCCGCTGGGCGAAGGATACGGCGGGCCCGTCATCCGCGAGGGCAAGGTCTATATCCTCGATCGCGTCAACGACCAGCAGGACGTCATGCGCGCCTTGGATGCGGCGACCGGCAAGGAACTCTGGTCATTCGCGTATGACGCGCCGGGGACTCTGAATCACAATGGGTCGCGATCCGTTCCGGCCGTCGATGAACAGAATGTCTACGCCGCCGGCCCCTTTGGCGACTTTCACTGCATCAGCCTGACGACGCATCAACCGGTTTGGAAGACGAATCTGTATCAACAGTTCAATGTGAAACGGCCGACGTGGGGATCGACCCAGTGCCCGCTGCTGTATAAGAACATGGTGATCATCGCGGTCCAGGGGCCGGATGCGGGCGTGGTCGCGTTTGAGAGAGCTTCGGGCAACGTGCTTTGGAAATCGCCGCCGCTGCCTGGCCGCACCTCTTATGTATCTCCCAAGGTTATGGCCCTCGACGGCGTGGACCAGGTGACCATGATCAGTTCCGGCCCCGAAGTCCCCACCGGCGGGGGCGGGGCCAGCAACGGCGCGAGCAAGGGCGGCGGCGTTGGCGCGAGCACGAACCCAGGCGTGGGCGCCAAGAAGGCCGAGGTCGTGGGAACGGTCGCGGGGATGGACCCCAGCAACGGCAAAATCCTGTGGACGTACCCGGGCTTTCAGTGCGCGAACGCCGTATCCAACGTCCTCCCCATTGGCGATGGCCGCCTGTTCATCACCGGCAATTACAAGGCCGGCTCAGTCATGCTCAAGGTGGAGAAGAAGGACGGCGCGTTCGCCGTCACGGAACCGTGGAGAAGTTCGGAGATGGAATGCCATGTCCATCCCCCGGTTCTGTGCAACGGCTACCTCTACGCCAACAGCCAGGCGCATCACGATGGATTGGAGTGCCTCAGCCTGGAGGGCAACGTGATGTGGCGGACGCAGAATGCGCCTTTCTGCAACCGCGGCGCCGTCCTCCTGGCCGATGGGCTGCTTTTCAACCTCGACAGCGACCATGGGACTCTGTACCTGTCGCAGGCCGATCCCTCGGGCTACAAGCAGCTGGCCTGGGCCAATCTCCTGGAGACCGACGAATGCCTTTCGGCGTTGGCGCTGTCCGACGGCCATCTGTTCATCCGCGACAAGAAGCAGATGAAGTGCCTCGACGTGAAGGGGCCCTATCCCGGGGCGGTCGTCAACACCTCGATTCCGAAGCAGGCCGCTCCTTCCCCCGAGGAAACGAGCGACACTCTCGTTCAGAAGCCGGCCGCCCCGTCCACGCAAGCGGCGGGCAACAAGAAACAATCTGTGGCCACTAATCTGGATTGGCGGGACGCTCTCTTCAAGAAGATGGATACGAATGGCGATGGCTTCCTGAGTCTTGATGAGCACAAGGCCGGCTTCCCAGGGGTCGCCGCGGATGACGCAAAGCAAGTCTTCGATCTCAAAGACAAGAACAAGGACGGGAAACTATCATCGGATGAGTTCAAGCCGATCCTATTCGAAGAGCTGGCCGTGAAATACGACAAGAACAAGGACGGCAAGCTCACTCTGGAGGAAATGAAGAAGGGAATGAAGAATCCAACGGCGGCCGAGAATACGTTCAAGGACCGCGACAAGAACGGCGACGGCGTCATTACAAAGGAAGACTTTCAGCAGGCCGCAGGGAGCAAACAAAACGGCCAAGCCGCGCAAGCCCGAAAGCCGGTGCAAGCGGAGGGCAAGAACGGACCGAACGGAAAGACTTCGCCGAAAGCCTCAGTCCCCAAAGGCAAAGCCTCGTCTCAAGCCGCGGGCATCAACGCTTCTTCCGCCGCCGGCAACGCCCTATCTGGTTACGTGCTCAATGGAGACTTCGCCCGCGACAATCAGAATTGGGTATTCCACACGAACACGAAGAATGTGGTCACGTTCACGGATGATGTCCCGCCGGGAGTCACGGGACGTTCGCTTCGATATTCGAAATCCCCGGGCATCCCGGATGAGGACTACCACATCAATCATACTATGACGGTCCCTGCGCCGGGTTCGTATACTCTTTCTTTTTGGTGCAAGACCACGGCGCCTCTCATTCCCCTCGTGGTTGTTCGCAAGAACTGGGTCAAGGCGGACCTGGATCCTGCCAAAGTATTTGCCGTTCACAACGATGGCGCCTGGAAGCGCTATGAGGTTGAGTTCCAAATCGACGAATCCTGGCCGTTGACATTCGTCCTCGTGCTTTATCCTGGAGTAAAGGGCGAGTTGGGAGTTGGATATTCCGGCGAGACGCTGTTTGCCGATGTTCGGTGCGCGCCGAAGCCATTGGTCCTCGAACAAACGACTGACAAGGGGAAATGAAAGTGAAGATCACACGCGGGCGGTTTCTGGGGATGGTAGGTTCGGGGGCAGCGGCGATGGGCGCGTCAACACTATGGCCATCGGCGCGCTCCGGGGCGGCTTCGACCGGTTTCTTCGACGGAGTCGACGAAGCGAGCCAGCCGGTTATGGAAGCGGCCCGCAAGAGAATCGAAGAAAGCCGCAAAGGGGATTTCACGCTCACCCTGAGCGACGAGCAAGGCAAGCCGATTGTCGGCACGGCGCGAGCGCGGCTGGTCAGCCTGGCGTTTCAGTTCGGGGCGCATTTCAGCGGATACGTCAGGCGGGCCGAAACCGACCCCCTCGCGCGGACCGTTCTGGAGGTGGTCGATGATCTCTTCAACACGGTCGTGGTGATCGGGTACTGGAAATCCGTCGAGCCAAAGCCCGGACAGATGAATTGGGAGGAGACGGACGCCTTGCTGCATTGGGCAATCGGCCACGACAAGATGACCCGATTCCACTGTATCATCTACTCCTTTCCCCAATGGGTCAAAAGCACGGATACGGAGCAGGCCTGGTGGGACGCGTTCGAGGCGCGCATCAAGTCGGTCGCCGACCGTTATGGCAAAGCGATCCACGAATACGACGTCATCAACGAAATGGTCTCGGACCTGGTGGCCTGGCCGGCGAAGAAGAAGGAAGTCGAATCGTACAGGAACTTCCCTTACCTGTGGGAGCCGAAGAACGGCGCGCGCATGCTGTCCATCGCCCGCAAGTATCTGCCCCAAGCCAAACTCGTTGTGCTCGAGGCCCGCATCTCCACCCCCGAGAGCAAGGAGTTCCAGGCCATCGTGGCCTACGATAAAGCCTTGGCGGCGCTGGGCGCTCCGTTCGACTACTGCGGCTACCAAGCCCATTTCTTCCCGGGCGGCACGATGCCGATCCGCGCGGGCCATCCCGACGCCGGCCCTGGCGCGTTTACGATGAAGAAGCTCGACGCCGGCCTCGATTTGCTCGCTTCGGTTGGCAAACCCATTGTCATCACGGAGTTCAACCCTCCGTCGCGCGACGGCAAGCGCGCGGAGGGCGAGGGCCAGGCTGGCCTCACGCAAGACGAACTGGCCGCGTGGACGGTCAACTACACGACGCTCGTCTTCTCCAAGCCCTATACGCGCGGCCTGTCGCGCTGGTACGTCGTCGACGG
This sequence comes from Candidatus Sumerlaeota bacterium, assembly GCA_026398515.1. GTDB lineage: Bacteria > Sumerlaeota > Sumerlaeia > JAPLSS01 > JAPLSS01 > JAPLSS01. The sequence goes on from JAPLSS010000298.1 coordinate 7,302, forward strand.
CGGCCGCGGGGTGGACGCCGGCATCCTGACGGAGAAGGGCGAGAAAAAGCCTGTCTATCACGCCCTCCGAAAACTCTTCAAGGAAACCTGGAACACCGACTGGACCGGTCCCCTCACGCTTGGAAAAGCGTCCTTCCGCGGCTTTTACGGGACTTACGAAGCAACAGTCGATGGCTACTTGCCGGCGCGGTTCACTTGCGGATCGTCGGACGAATGCGCAGCTAAGGTTGTGCTGAAGAGGTAGTTGACGTTTGTCCTCGCCGAATCCGCTTGAAATTCAGAGGCGCTTCAGTACAAGTCTTGATGGCCCAGAGCAACGGCGTATCGTGGCTGGGGCGCCGTTGCCGGATACGGAACAAACTACACAGGAGAAGACAGATGAGAGTGGTTTCGGTCCTCACTATGGCCGCATGGGCAATGGTTTCTTTGTCGCCGCTGCGGGCCGCGGACGGGGCGACGGGCGCGGCCAAGGACGCGCCGGTAGTCGTCAGCATCCAAACAACAGAGAAAACGCCGCTTCGTATGCTGTTCGGCTTCAATGAATACGTCATCAGCTCCACGCCGTATCATCCGTTCGACGATCCCATGTTTGTCAATGTGATGAAAGATTCCGGCGCCAGCATTATGCGGTTTCCTGGCGGCTCGATCGCCAATTTCTACGACTGGAAGAACGACGACTTCATGACCTCGACCATTCAGAAGGTCTCCCCGGCCCAAGGCGTGCCCAGAGACCGGTTCTCATCAGAAGCGGAATACAAGGCGATGGTCGACAAATATGAGAAGTACCTGGGCGAGTACATTACCAAGGGAACGAAGTGCGTTGAGATCCGTAAACGCTACGGTTATGCCGATTTCCTCGACATGACGAGGCAAATTGGCGCCGACATCTTCTATGTTGGCAATGTTTCGATGGCGCCTGGCGGCGCCGATCCGGGCGACTACCTGGTGGCCTGGATGGAAAGACTGAAGGCCGAGGGCGCCCCCGTCAAGTATCTCGAACTCGGGAACGAGGTTGTCTCTGCCGAAGGCATCGGAAACGTCCAAGCCATTCCCAATGGTCTATATGATCTGGATCGCTACATGAAGGTCTGTGAAACCGTGTCCCGGAAAGTCAAGGCTATCTTCCCCAGCGTCAAGATTGGCATTGTGACGCACGGCTTCGTAAACCTGGGCAGCAACAACTCCGCCGCCATTGAGCTGTCCCGTAGAATCTCGGATAAGTATCCTAAGGACTTTTACGACGCCGTCATCAGCCATAGTTATCTTCGAACCCCCGACCGGAACCCCGATCCCGTCGAGGTGAGACGCGAGAAGCTGTACGCCATGTCCAGATTGATGGTGGAACGCTCCGTGGATCACTGGAAAACGGCGTTTCCCGGGAAGGAGATCTGGATGACGGAGACGGGATACGTTCCGGCGAAGAACACTCCCGCGGACGAGAAGAACCTGACCACCTGTCTGTTCACCGCGCTGCTGGAAGCGGACTACTTCCTGCGCTGGGTGGAGAACGACGACGTGGCCCGCGCCTACGTGAAGTACTTTTCCACCTCCACCGCCCCCTCGCCCAAGTCCTGCCGGTTTTGGGACAATGAGGCTCACACGATCATCCCAACGCCCGTGCACTACACCTATTCTCTGATCGGCGGCGCCGTCAAAAACTCCTCCCAAAAGCTTAAGGTCGAAGTCACGAATGCCGGCGGCCACATCCTCAAGTACAAGGCCTGGACGGAAGAACCGAAAGGCGCGCGTGATGAGGAGACCCCGGGCCAGGGAGGTACGGAGAACGTGGACATCCTGATCGAGGACGTGACCGCGCGCGCCTTCCTGTCAAAAGACGGCAAGACGATTTACGCGCCGT
>JAPLSS010000843.1 GCA_026398515.1 Candidatus Sumerlaeota bacterium
TACTTCCTGAACAACTGGGGCTGGTGGTGGGGAAGCAGCATCGCCGGCAACGGCGACAACCGCTCCAATGGCGATTTCGACTACCGCGGCGGCCCCACGATCAACGGCGAAACCCTGGCCCGCGGCCAGATCCGCACCGACGTGGCGCTCAAAGGCGAGGCCGCGCCCAAGCCCAACTCGGGGCTGATGTGGGACCCGGACAAGATCAAGATGTACAGTGACAAACTGGTTATGCCCAATCTGCGCGATTTCGACTTCTACAAGAACCTCGCGCACAACTGGAAGAACGCCTCCGGCGTCGTCGTCGGCGGGTCCCTGACCGGCGGCACGAACAACTACAACATCGCCGGCGTCTACACCGGCAACATCTACCTTGAAGGGACCGCGTTGAACCCCCTGGTCATCAATGGCCCGGTGGTCATCGACGGCAATGCCATTCTCACGGGCTATATCACCGGCCAGGGGACGCTCTACGTGGGCCGGAACTTGTACCTCGTCGGCAACATGGAATACAAGAACGCGCCCAACAGCGTCCGGCCTTCGGACAACACCCAGACCGCCCGCGACAACTGGGTCAGCGCCAACGGCGACAAGGACCTCGTGGCCTACGCCGCCCGCGAGAACATCGTTTTCGGCGACATCACCAACTCCAGCGAATGGAGCTATCCCTACGACATCTTCCTGAAAAACTGGGGCGACGAGTCGCACCTCGGCGCCGACGGCATCCCCGACACCGCCGACGACAATACGTCCTACGACCGCACCGGCGACGGCGTGCCCGATGGAACCTGGTTTGACGCCGACGAGGATGGGACCGTCGATGGCGATTACCAATGGCGTGACTTCGCCCCGGATCCGAACAACAACACCCCATTTCAGACGGGCGACCTGAGCGCTTACGCCTACTATCCCACGAAGCAGGACAGCAGTGAACTGAAAGCCTGGAGCGATCTCGCCGGCGGCCCCCACGGTCCGGGCTACATCGACAAATTCGAAGGCATCTTCTACACCAACCACGCCTTCGCCGGGCGAACCACCCGCAACAACTCCCAGATCAACGGCGCGGTCATCTGCAAGGACGAAGCCATCATCTTCACCACCAACATCACGTTCAACTACGACGAACGCGCGCACAGCCGCTATAACGACGACCCCAACAAGATCGTCGATCTGGGCCTTCCCATCGGCGAGAAGATCCGGGTCTTGAGCTGGGAAGAACTGGGACGAACTCTCTGACGATGGCCCGCGGAGGATGGGTGCCCATGCGGAACCATGTTTTTACCCCCGCCCTGACGCGGCTGCTGGCCTGCTTGGCGGCCCCTCTCCTGGCGGCTGTTCTGGCCGCGGCGGAGCCGTCCGCCGACCGCTTGGACAAGAGGATCGATCCCGAACTCGAGAAGCAGGGCTACTACGCTCCAGAGCGCATGGAGAAGACTCGGCAGGCGGATCTGGCGCTGAAACGCCAGACCGCCATCGAGCGCCAGCAGGCCCGCGACGAGGCGCAAAAACAGCGTCTGGCGGCCCGCGACGTGGAAAACCTCCCCAAGGCCCAAGCCATCTTGGAGCAACGCCGCGAACGGGCAATGCGCGGGAACACCCTCGCGGCGCCGGTCAACGCCAGCTCCCCGGCCTGCGCGTTTGGCTTGTCGGCGCTGACCCTCGCCGTGGCTGCAGCTGGTTACTTCGCTGTCAAACGCCGCAATCGCTCGGCCTGACTCCGCCTCCTACATCCGTCTCCTTCGAGTCGCCCGTATACCCCTCGTTTTCCTTGGCCCCGTTCGTCCCTTTGCTCCTTTTCGCCGGGTGCATTGCCGAATTCCACTGGCGGAACCATGATTGGCAGGCGGATGAACAACGGGGGGACGAATGGCCCGGTCAACGCGGGAATCCTGTCAGAAAACTCACAACGCCTTGCGCATCCCGGCGTCGGTCCAGCCGGAGAGAGCCTTGTCGATGGCGAGCAGGGAGTCGCGGCGCAGGACGGCCTTGGAGAGGCGGTGGCGAACGATGGGGTCGACGGCGTTGCGCTCCAGGAGGGTTTCGCAGATCTGGACGCAGCGGTCCAGGTCGCCGAGGTCGAAGAAGGCCTGCGAGGCGGCGTCCCACTCGTCGCGCGCCTGGTCCAGCATGCCGAGTTGATCGTAGGCTTCCGCCAACTGCGCGTGCAGGTTGGGGTTGTTCGGATCGACTTTCAGGAGATTCTGGGCGGCGACGATGGCGCTTTGCAGGCGCCGGTGGTCGGCGACATTGGTTTCGCGCGTGCGGCGAATCGTCGATTGCGAGCCGGTCCCGCGCAGCTCCGGGGCGGGCTGCATGCGGGTGTCGTGGAGCGACTTCTCGACTTCGGCGCGCCGCGCTTGCGCTTGCGCGTGGCCGGGATCGAGGGCGAGGACGGCGGAGTATCTCTCGAGGGCCTCGGCCCACTCGCCGCGCGCTCTCAGGCGGTCGGCCAACTCCAGGAGTTCCTGAATCTGCTCGGGCCGTTCGCCGATCTGCAGGACGATGTCGACCAGGCGGCGGCGCGCCTCCAGCTCGTCGGGATCGATGGCCAGGAGGCGCCGTTGCGCCTCCAGGGCCTCGCGCAGTTGGCCGTGGCGCGCCAGCAGATCGCCCAGCGTGGCCAAGTCGCCTTGCAGGTCGCTTTCACTGACCAGGGCGGCGCGTGTTTCGATCAGCCGCCGCCAGATCTCGATGTTTTCCGGGTCGCGCGCCAGGGCCTCGCGATAGGCTTGCTCGGCGAGGTCGGGCAGGCCGCGCTGTTCGTATTGCCGGGCCTGCGCCAGGGTCAGGGCTTCGGCCTCGGTGTCTTGTTCGGCCTCGCGCAACAGGGTGATCAACTGAGCGCGTTGTTCGCCGCTCTGGGGGTCGAGATCGAGGATGCGCTTGAGAACGTCGCGCCGCCCCGGCGTGTCGCCCTCGTCGGCAAGAATCGCCTCCAGGCGCTGAAAGGCCTCGAGCGCGCGGCCGGTCATTTTGCGCCGGGCGTACGTTTCGCCCAGGGCGCGCAGCAGGTCCTTGTCGCGCGGGGCGCGCTGCAGGGCGTGTTCGTACGCCTCGCAGGCCTCGGCCTCCTCGCCGCGTTCGACGCACAGGCGGCCGAACTCCAGGGTTTCGCTGATCAGGCGGGTGTGCTGCCCTTGATCGGCGAGGAAGCGGATGAACTGCCGGCGCGCCTCGAGATGGGCCGGATCGAGGCGCAACAGCCGTTCGTAGACGCGCATTGCTTCGACGACCTCGCGGTTTTTGGCGTGGCCCTGGGCCAAAATTAAGTAGTCATCCAGAAGGTCCCGTTCGGGTCCGACGGCGCTGTAGAGTTGAATGTACCGCTGGCGGATGGGAAGGTCGTCGGGGCGCAGCGTCAGGAGTTCGCGGCACGCCTGCAGCGCCCCGTCCGTGTCGCCGCGCGCCTCCAGCAGGGGGGCCAGTTCGCGCAAGGCCTGCTCCAGCTGGCCCACGTCTCCCCGCTCGCGCAGCACGTCGGCCAGTCGCTGGCGCGGCGGCGGATCGTCGGGGCGCAGTTGGATCAGACGGCGCAGTTGGCTTTCGGCGACGTCCAAGGCGCCTTGGGCGACGGCGGCTTCGACGAGTTCGAGGCTCTGCGCGCAGGCTTCGTCGAGCCGGTTCAGCGAGATCAGCGAATCGATCAGCAGGGCGCGCAACTGCATGTTCGGCCGGATGCGCAGGCCCTCTTCGATCACCTGCGCCGCTTCCTCGAACCGCCCCTTTTCGCGGCTCTCGCCGGCCATGCGGCAGTATTCGAGGAGCGCCAGTTCCGGAATGCCGTGCTTCTGATAGAGCGTGGCGGCCTTGCGCCGCATCGGCCAGGATTCGCCCGCGCGCTGGATCGCCTCGTCGCACAGCGACTTGGCCTCTTCGATTTGGCCTTGGCCCAGCAGGGCCTCGGCCAGGGCGAGGCGCTCTTCGTTGGCCAGGTCGACGAGGCCGGCGACGTCGCATAATTCGATCAGGCGCGCCCGGCGTTGTTCGGACAGATCGCTGCGCTCGCGGAGCCGGGTCACGCACTCCACGGCCAGTTCGCGCTCTCCCGCCTCGATCGCCTCGTGGGCCAACGCGAAGCGCTGGTCGCAGGCTTCGCGCGAGCGCCCGCTCGTCTCCAACAGGCGCAGGAACTGAAGACGGAAGGAGCGATGGCGGGGGGCGGCTTCCAGCCCTTTGTGCAGCCATTCCTCGGCGTCGGCCAGGCATCCGGCGGCCAGACGCTCTTCGACGATGGCCTCTATTTGCCGAAGGGCGTCGGGCAGGGCGCCGGCGGTGAGGTAAAGCCGCGCCAGGCGCCGCCGGGCTTCCAGTTCGTCGCCCCCGCGTTCGAGCATCATCTGGCAGGCGCGGACGGCTTCGTCCAAGTCGCCCTGGCTCTCATGGTTGTCCGCCAGTTGCGCCAGCCAGCGTCCGGCTTCGCGCGTGTTTCCCTGTTCGAGCAAGAGGCGAATGAGGATGCGCAGGTTCTCCAGGTGGCTCGGATCGAGCCGCGCCACTCGGCGGCGCAGATCGATGGCGTTGTCCAGCGAGCCGGTCGACTCGAAGGACTCGGCCACGCCGCGATAGCAGTTCAAGGCGTCCTCGAAGCGCTCCAGCATTTCGTAACATTCGGCCAGACGCCCGCGGGCCATCGCGTCGCCGGGCGCGTGGCGGAGAATCCCCTCATAGACTTGCGCCGCCTCTTCGGACCGCCCGCCGTCGCGCAGAAGAGCGGCTTGGCGATGGAGGCACAGCAGAGCCTCTTCGCCGCGCTCCAGGCGAAACAGGGCGTCGGCCAGGCGGACTTGCGCGTCCACGTCCTCGGCCAACCCCTGCGCCGCGGCGGCGTAGAGGCCGGCGGCTTCGTCCCTCTGGCCCGACGCTTCGGCGAGGCGCGCCCGGCGCTCGGCGATCTCGGCGGCCTGCGCGTGCGCTCCGTGCGTTTCGTAAAGCCGCTCGAGGGCCTCCAGCGTCGGCGCGTGATCGGGGGCGCGCTCCAGAGCTTCGCGATACAGGATCGCCGCTTCCAACATCGAACCGCTTTCGGCGAGGAGATCGGCCAGGCGGCGGAGCGCGGATAGATGCCCGTCTTCGTCGCCCAGCTTCGCAGCGGCGGCGATGAGCGCTCGGTGGATGGCCACATCGCGCGGGTGCGCGGCGAGCGCCTCCGTCAAAGTTTCTGCGGCGGCGGCGAACTCGCCGACGTCGCTTTGCAGGCCGGCGGCCGCCAGAAATTCGTGATGCGCCTTGATCGGATCGCCCGCAGCGCTATAGGCCATCGCCAGCGTCTTGCGCAATTCGGGATCGGCCGGCTTGATTTCCTCGGCCTTGCAAAGCGCGTCGATGGCCCGGCGCGGCTCTTCGCGCTGGAGCCAGCGCTTTCCCAATTCCCCGTATGCGAGGGCGGCCTGGGCGGCCTTTCCGGCGCCGACCAGCCAGTCCGCAAGGGCTTGGCGGAAGAGCGGATCGCCGCCCGAATTCTCGACTGCGGCCAGGAACAGCCGCTCGGCTTCGTCGGGCAGGCCGGAGTCCTGAAGCTCGCGAACCCGGCGGATCGCCTCCGCCAGCGCTTCTTCGCTTCCGCCTTCGCCCCCGAGCGTTCCGAGATCCGACTCTGGCCCCCGCGCCCTCGCCTCCGCCTCGCGTTGGCGGGCTTCTTCGAGAATCGCTTCCGCCTCCTCGCCGGCGCCGGTTTCGTGGAGAACCTCGGCCAGGCGCTCCGCCAAGTCCGTGCGCTCGGGATGGACGGCGTAGAGGCCCCTCAGGAGTTCGCGCGCGGATTCGGCATCGCCTTCGGCGCGCCAGGCCGCGGCGGCCTCGATCTCCTGGCTGACCGCTTCGTCTTCGCGTCCCAGAGTCCGCAGGATCTGGGCGTGCAAGCGGCGGTCGGCGGCGTCGCGCGGCGCCAGCGCGCTGGCCAGGGCGATCAGCGGCAAGGCGGCGTTGGCGTCTGCGCGCGCGAGGGCTTCGTTTGCCTGCATGGCCAGGTCTTGCGCCCACTGGGCAAAGGCGTCCCGATACTCGTCCACGCCCAGCGCGCCGGCCAGCTCGAAGGCGGCTTGGCGGGGATCGATCCGGCGCGCCTTGGCGTAAAGATCGGGCAGATCGCCGCCGCTAAAGCCGGCGCACTTGAACGACGAGCACTTGTAGCGCTTGCGGACGGAATCGATGATAAGCGAATGGAAGGCCTTCTCGCCATGAATGGGGCAGAAGGCTTTGAGCGAAGGGCCGCCGGCGACGACCTTGTCGGGGGACGAGCCGATCAGACACAAGACGTGTTCGGCGTCCAGCCGCCGATTCAGATCGGCCAGGATCTCCTCGAGCGAAACCATGCCGCCGGTCTCCCGGGAAAACCGGCCTCAAGCGGAAGCGCAACGAGTGCGCAGTTTGGGGTGACGGAGGACGGGCTGGACCTCCGCGCTCCGCGCGTAGAACTCCGCACTCCGAACCCGGAACTCCGCACGCGAAGCTCCGCGCTCCGTTCACGCCAGTTTCTCGACCCGGATATTGTCGAGCAGCAGTTCGCCGATCGTCGCGTGGTTGTCCCGGATGGAGATGGTGTTCACAAACGGCGGCTTGTTGACGAACGTCTGTTGGTCCAGGACTTTCACGTCGTCGAGATAGGCGTCGATCTTGCCCTCGTCCAGGTCGATGACATAGCGCACGTGCCGCCATTCGCCCATCTTGTACGGCGCCGGCTCGTTCTGCATCCGCAATGAGGCCGCGGCCGGATCGATGCAATGCACCACCGTTCGGACGGCCTGGTTATAGTTATCGTCACGTTCCACGTAGACCCCAAGGAGATATTTGTTCTTCTGCGGGCAGCACAGGTCGAATTCCACGCCCACGACGCCCTGCACGCGCGGAAAGCGGCGGGCGAAGTACACGGAGTCCGTGCCGCTGGTTTTCAGGTAGCGCAGGCTGCGCCGGGAGCCGGGAGCGGGATGGGCATCGCTGACTTCGAACTGAACCCCGTTCCCCTTGTCGCCTCGCCAGCTGGACGGAGTGGCGCCGACCTCCTCGGCGTCGAACTTTTGCTCGAAGACCACGCCGACCTCCGTATGCGTCTGGGGCGCGCCGGAAATGGCGGTCTCCTCGTCCTCGCCCGGCAGTTCGACCTCGACCGGTGTGGGGATGATGCGGATGGCGGTGGTCTCGTCGGCGCCTTCGTCGGCGAACACCCCGGCGGGCGCGGGTTTTTCGTTCTGCTCGACTTCCGCGATGAGCGGCTCGACTTCGCTCACCAGCGGCGGCGGCGCGACCGGCGGCGGCGCGTCCAGTCCCGGAAGGTCCAGCCCCAGGTCTCGTTCCGCCTGGCTGAAGATCTCGACCGGCTCCGGTGCCCCGACCCGCTCCGGAGGCGGCGGAGGGCTGGGCTTGGTATCGGCGTCCGTGGAGAAATCCAGCCCGAGGTCCAGCGGGCCTTCGTCGTCGGCCCGCTTCGTCTCGGCGGAGGCGCCAAAGGCAATGGTTTCAATGATCGCCGATTTGTCGCGGGTGGTCGATTCGGTTCCCGGCTCTTTCACGTCCGTCTCGCCGAGCCCGGCGGCCATCAAGCCGTCCAAGTCCAGATCGAGCGAGCTTGGCGAGACGCTCTCGGGTTCCCTGGGCGCGGCCGAAGGTTTGGCTGGGGGCGTCTTGCCCGGGTCGAGTTTGACGGGCGTGGTCACATCTTCGCCGGAGGCCACGGCCGGGGCCTCCTCCGCCGGAGCCGGCCCGCCGCCCAGCGATTCGAAGTCCAGGCTCAGCGGGGTGGTCAAGTCCTCGCCGGAGGCCACGGCCGGCTTGCCCTTTTCCGGCGCCGCCTTGGGCTTGGCGGGCGGCTCCTCCTTGGGAGGAGCGGCTTCGATGGCGGGGTTGAACAGGTCGTCCAGGCCTACGTCGGGCGAAGACTCCAAACCGCTTCCCAAGGCCGAGAGAAGATCGGATTCGGCGGCATCCCGGGAGGATTCCGTCGGCGTTTCGCCCAGGTGGAAATCCAGGGGCGTGGAGCCGCCGCCTGCGTCGGCGAGCATGTCGGCCCCGCCAAACAGATCGCCGAGCGCGTCGGCGGGCGATTCCATTGCCGCTCCCTTCCTCGGCGCGGCGGACGGGAGCAGTTCCTCTTCGGCCAGTTCGTCGGGCTCCGGCGCCTTGGGAGCGGGAGTCCTCCGGCCCTTCGGCGTCGCCGCCTTCGCGGGCAGGACGGCCGGCGTTCCCGGCAGTTCGGGCAGGGCCAGCTGCGAGGCTTCGGTCAGATGGCGAATCTCTTCCTGCATGTCCACGATGGGCTGCGTCAGACTCTTGACCTGAGCCAGAATCTCGTGGTCGCGTGCGCGGATCCGGCGCGCGTGAATGATCAGGAAGAGGTAGACGATCAGGATGAGCGCTGCGGTTCCTCCCACCGAGCCGTAGATGATGGGGAGCTGCCTGCGGAACCGGTTCATGAAGGACTTGATCTCGCCGGCCGGCACGACCTGGCCGCTGAGGATCTGCCATTGCCGCGAAGCCTCGTTGGTCCACTCGTCTTTCGAAGGCGAAAGGGCGAGGACGGAACTCCAGATCGCCCGGGCGCCTTCGGCGTCGCCCGCCTGCTGCAATTGCGACGCCTGCGCCTTCAGTTTGTTGAAAATCCCCTCGTTGCGCGCCAGATCCTGCTCGTAGCCGGGATAGGAGCCGGCGTTGAGCGCTTCGATCTGTTTCTTCTTTTCCGTCACCATGGGGTTGTCGGGATGTTGCTGAACCAAGGCGTTGATGGCTTGGAGGGCGCCGGCGTAGTCCTTGGCGGCCACCGCCGCGTCGACTTTGCCCAAATCGGCGACAACCGCCTGGTCCTCCAGGGCGCGTTTGGTGAGCGTATCGGCCAACTTGGCCTGTTCCGCGGTCAGTTTCTCCAGCTGGCGCTTCATCTTCTCCATGTCGACGGTCAGCTGGCTGTCCTCGGGGTTGGTGGCGCGGCGCATCTGGACGGCGATGGTTTGCAGCAAGGCCAGCCTAGCGTCGGGGGTGAGCGATTCGTAGATCTTGCGGTATTCGGGAGAGAGCCGCTTGGATAGCGCGTCGTAGTCGATGTTGGCGACGATGGGGGCGGGAATCGGCTGGCGCAGGTTGGGGACCGCCACGTCGCCCCGCGGAAAGCCTCCTTCCGGCATGCTGGGCGCGCCCGGCGCCGCGGTCGGCTGAG
>JAPLSS010000419.1 GCA_026398515.1 Candidatus Sumerlaeota bacterium
TCCCACGCATATGGATCACCACATGGGTGTTCCAACAGAGCGCAGAGACTTGTTCGAGATCTACGTGCGCCTTGGGAAGGAATACGGCATTCCCCCCCAGATATTCCGTTTTGAGGGGCCCGACAATGCGTTCCTGCGCGAGCAAGGCGTTGACGCTTCTTATTTCGACCGCCTGGAGGCTGAAGGCTATCCCATCATAGACCATCGCGTGAGGCCGGGCGCCGTCGGCAAGACCCTGGATGAATTGCGCGCCGCGTACTACGAGTGTTTCCGCCGCGCCCAGCCGGGCGTCAGCATGATCAAACTGCATCTGGGCATGTACGACGAGGAGTTGATCGGCATCATGGGCGCGCAGCGCGCGACGGCCCGCTTCAACGACTACCAGATCATCACTGACGAAGCGACGAGCCAGGCCGCTGAACGGGCTGGGGTCAAGATCATCAGTTGGCGGCCGATCAAGGAAGCTTTCGACGCGGCGATGTCGCCGCGATCATTCCGTCCATGACCAAAAAAGGAGACATTGCATGAAGCGCCAATCGTGTCTGATCGCGGGACTGGCGGCAGTGATTGCACTCTATACGGCGGCTTTCGCCCAGGCGCAGCCGGCCGCCCCCGTCAAGGCGGTTGCGGACGAGAGGCCAAGGAGCCAAGCAGGCGCCGCGCAAGACGCCAACGCCGAAACCACCGCTCCGGCGCAACTGCCTCGCCACGCGCCCATCACGAAGGAGACCGTGGCCGCCGAAATCCAGGAGGCCAAGGAGTCCATCCAGGGGCTTGATCCGGCGCCGAGCGATATCTCGCCCGCAACATGGAAGGCGCTGCGCGCCAAGGCGCTCGGCTACCGTCTGGAGGAGGCCACGTTTGGCTTGTGGGAAGCGACGGCGCGGCCCGACGACGAGCTCAAGATCGACTCCGGTGGCTTTGACGCGGCCGCCTTCGTGACGCGCGGCTACTTCAGGCTGCAGCCTCCGCCCGAGGACGGCGTTCAACAGCCGCCGCCCGCATCCCTGATGGCCAGAGCCCGCTCGCTGTCGCTGAGCGAGAAGGCGGAACTCGACGACCTGATCAAGAAGGGGCGCGAAGTCCATGCCCAGGGCAAACAGTTCTCCGTCGCGCCGACGGGCGAGCGGCTCCTTTCGTGGGGGCCGGAGAAGGTAGCCGAATTGGCCAAGGTAGCCGACGTGTTCAAAATCCAGGCGGAGCGATGGCTGATCGAAGACCAAAGCCCGGACAAGAAGGACTTTCTGGGCAAGGTGTTGACCTTCACCCCCGTCATTCGCAAGGCCAACCCCCGCGGCCGCATTTTCATCGAGCTGGGACGGCGCCTGAACCGGGGTGGGGGAACCGCGGACCAATGGGTTCACGCGCTGGCGCTGCTGTATGAGAAGGACGCCAACAGCTTCGACGGCTTCTATCCTTTCATCACGCGGCAAGCGACCAGTGATCCCAAGCAAGGTTTCGGCGCGCTACGGCAAATGGTCGCGTGGATGCGGCCCGTGGAAGGAGACAAGTAAGCGCGTCCGCCCCGGCGCCGGAGGCGACGTTTCGATCGAGGCTGTGAGGGCAGCTCCGTATCTTAGCGCCATTCGGGACAGGCACGCTTTTCCGATGGGTCTTGATACGGTGAGTCCGAAAACTTCCGTCGAAAAAGCGAGAAAGCAGGCGGCGCAAGCGCCGCCGAGCCAGTCCCCGCTTTTCCTGATTCCCCTGCGAGAATTCGTATATGCGCTCCGGGCCGGACCGGCTCGCGGCAAAGCGCCAGTCCAGCGGGTAACTTTTTTTTCCCATCCTCTCAAGAACCGCAACAGCCTGCCGATAAGATAGGCGTAGGGGCCGAATATAGTCTTCGTTCAGGACGAGCGAAGAACCTGCAACACCTCATGAAACTCTGAGGGGCACGGAAATGGACGTCTTTGCCCGACAGGCGCGCAGTGTTTTGCTGTTGATCAGTTTATCACTGAGCGTTTTAGGTTATCAAAAAGCTTCCCCCGCCGAGTATTGGCTGGCGCCGACCGGCCAGAGCAACGCCGGGCCGGGGCTCGCGGCGAATTCACCCGCCCAATCACCTCAAGGGCTGGAGGCCCAATACTCCCTTCAGCCTACCTCCGACACGAGCGAGATGGAGACGATCGCTCTCTTCGCTCCCGCGCCGACCGAATACTATCTCGCCCCGTGGGGCAAGGACGCCGGCGGACAGGGCTTGGCCGCCTCCAGCCCCGCGCGCACCCCGCAAGGCCTGGAATCGCTCTACAGCCTGCCGGCGGGGGCGCACGTCTGGCTGCGCGGCGGCGACTACACGGGGAGCGACTTCACCATCCGCCAGGGCGGCGCGCCGGGCCGGCCGATCGCGTATGAAGCCGTGCGCGGCGAGGCGCCCCGGCTCGTCGGCGGCACGCTGTCCATCGAAGCCCCGTATGTCGAAGTCAACGGCCTGAGCATCGCCGACTGCGCGGGTTGGGGCGTCCAGGCCGACCTATCGCCGGGGCTGGCGTTGCGCAACCTGACGGTGACGAACACCGGCTCCCACGGCATCGGCATCGAACGCTCGGAAGGAGCGCTGATCGAGAACTGCGTGATCCGCAACACCCTCGGCTTCGGCATTCGGCTCAACGTCCTGACCGACGACCCGGAAAAGACCAGCCCGGGGATCGTCGTGCGCAATTGCGACCTGGAAGACCTGCAGGACACCGGCATCTACACCGAGACCGAGGGGGTCGTCATCCAGGACTGCGTCATCGCCCGCACCGGCCTGACCGCGGGAACGTTGAACGAGCACGGGATCTATTGCAAGAGCCGCAACGCCCACATCCTGCGCAACCGGATCGAAGCCTCGCAGGCCAACGGCATTTCGATGCGCAACGTCGGCCTGGTCGAATGCAACGTGCTGCGCGCCAACGGCAAAGCCGGCTTCATGTTCTTCAACGACACCGACCTGACCGGCGGCGAACTCGTCGTGCAGAACAACGTCATCGAGGGGAACGTCGACAGCGGCATCTGGGTCAACGGCAAAAGCCAGGCGCAGAACTACGTCGTCAAACTCCTCAACAACACCATCAATGGCCCGCACACCGCTCTGCATTACGAAGCGTTCAACGGCCAGTTGATCGTGGCGAACAACATCCTGTCGGTCAGCGGCTCGGACGCTTACGACCGGCTGATCTGGGCGCAGGACATCCCGACGAACTACACCGAGCGCAACAACCTCCACATCCACACCGGCGCCTTCAGCACGCCGTATTACTGGGGCGGGCGTCTGACCTACTCGCAGTACCTTCAAGCCAGCGGGCAGGGCAGCGGCGATCTGACGGGCCAGCCGGGCGCCACCTTCGCGGGCGGCGGCGACTACCACCTGTCCCCGGATTCCCTGGCGATCAATCACGGCTGGGCCGAGGCGTACCCGCCGCAGGACGCCGACGGCAATCAACGCATGGCGCTGCCGGACATCGGCGCCTACGAATACGTCGGCCATTCCGCGGTGGAAGATTGGCAGATGTACCAATAAAAAAGGCCACAAAAAGGCACAAGGAACACAAGAACAGGGGGTTTCCCGTCTTGTGTCTCTTGTGCCTTGTTGTGGCCCTTCATTCCGTCCAACTAAATCGACCACTCCAGCGCCGCCGCTTTGCGCGGGGCGTGTTTTGCTCCCTGGCCGCGTCGTCCATTGCCGGCCTGTTCGCGATGGGCCTTCCCTTCGGTCTCGGCATGCGCCGGCTCGTCCCCTTCTTCGACGGTCGGCGAATCGACCGCCACGGCCGGAATGGGCGCCCTTTGCGGGCCGCGGCGCGGACGCAGGCGCTTGATCTCCCGCACTATCGACAACAGGAACTCGCGCTCTTCGGCGCGCAGATCGTCGATCTCCGTCGTCAGTTCGTCGGCGCCGTTGGCGTCCGACGGCACGAGCCGCTCCAGGCGCTTTAGCGATTCGTTCAGCGACTGGGCCACCTTCTGCGACTTGTCCGGCAAGGAGGGCCGGCGTCCGCTTCCGGCCCCGACCAGCGCGGAGCGCGCACCGCGCACGTCCTTCAGCGCGCGGCGCATGTCCTCGACCACCGAGCGCAACGCCAGGACGTCCTCCGGATAGCGCTCCCGATGCGCGCGCGCCAACAGGTCGTCCTCGTCCAGCGCCAAGGTCCCGGCCATCTGCCGGATGATTCCGTCCTTCGGCGGGCCTTTCTGGCCGGTCTCGATCAGGCTGAGATACGCTTTGCTCAAATCGACCGATTGGCACACGCGGTCCATCGAGAAGTTCTGGCGCAGTCGGTGCGCGCGGATCCAAGCGCCGAATTTCATGGGAGTCCTGCTCCTGAGAACGGTCCCGCTCTGGCAAGCGGCCAAGAGCGCAGCTTAACGAGTAAAACCCATTCGCCGTGAATTGTCAAGGGAAGTTGAACGGTTTTTCGGGCGTGAAAACGACCGCGCGCATCCGGCGCGGCCACATGTTCACTCGCCGCCGGTGGTTGTTCATGAGGTGGAAACCTTTGGAAACGCAACGTGTTCCGCGCGCCGGGGAGAAGAGGAGCCAGACCGATTCCCGGCGTTGCCCTGAGGTCCGGCGGATCGCCCCGCGGCTTAGCCCCTTTCCTGTTTGATTTTCCATCTTCGGACAAGGGAGCCGACTCAACGCCGCTTGCTTTTCTGGCTCTGGGGAATGCCGGGCGCCTCTCGGCGTGAAGGTTCGCCAACTTAGACAAGCGCCCATCGGAGTCGTCATCATAGCGGTGGATTGCTGGGCTCCTGTCCGCCCCGGCAGGGCGGACCCGCTTTGAAACCGTGCTGGAATTCGTCATGGCCGTCGCGCTAGAATGTCGCTGGCGGATAACCCGCCGATTGCTTCTGTCGCCGCTCTCCGGAGAATCCGAGTTGCGTTTTCTTCTTCTATGCGTCTTGTGCCTGTACGCCCCGGGTCCGGATCGCGCGGTGGCGGCCGAGGCCGCGCCGGAGAACACGGTCAGCCTCGAAGGCGTCGTCGGCTTCTCCCCGAAATCCGGCCAGGCGCGCCCGGGCTGCTTCACCCCCGTCCACGTCCAGCTGACCACCAAAGGCGAGCCGTTCCGCGGCGAGATCGTCGTGCGCTCGATCGCCCAAAAGCCGCAGGCCTTCGATCCGTTGCTGGCCTTTCCCTGCGAGGTGGGCATCAACACCGTCAAGCGCTTCTCCGACATCTTCTACGTGCGCGACAGCGACCAGACCCTGCTGGCCGAGCTATGGGTCAAGGGCAAGAAGATCGGCGAGACGCACATGGGCCTGGAGATGATTCCCGCCTCGCGCCACACAATCCTCGCGCTGGCGGAGGCCGACGGGCGCCTCGATCACCTGGCGGCGGCGGGCAATCCGCTGCCGGCGCGGCGGCGCAAGGTGATCTACGGCTTGGCGGAGTATCTGCCCACTCACAGCCGCGGCTACGACGGCGACGATTCGGTCG
>JAPLSS010000146.1 GCA_026398515.1 Candidatus Sumerlaeota bacterium
CCTGGCCCCTTCGGATGATGGTAGTAGCTGAGCGAGCCGCCGGGATACAAGAACGTCTTGAACTTCAGGTCCACCAGCGCGGCGATGTATTCAGGCTCGTTTACCAGGCCCTTGGTGAACATCTCCTCACACCATGTGCCATAAACCTGCGGATTCACCGGCACGGCTTTGTCCGACGTAATCTGAATGTCCACCGAGCGGGCGGTACCATCGGTCGTTGTGGGGGTGGATGGCGCCGAGGAATTAGCCGCGCCGGCCTGTGGCCCAGGGGAAGCCGCTTCGGGCTTCGGCGCGGCAGTTCCCGCTTTACCTTCCAGCCGCCTCCTCTTCATAAACTCAGCGCGTCGGTCTTCGGCGACGCCTGCCTTTGGATCGGCGGCAGCGGCCTCCGGCTTGCCCAAGGCGCTTTTCGCCCCGCTCCGCCGCGGGCCGCTGTATCGGTCGGGATTCGCTGAAGGGTCGGGCTGATAGCGCGCCCAGGCGACCCCGCTGGGCATTTCCATGACAGGCGGCCCGGTCAGCCAGCCGAGCGAAACGAGAAACTCATCCACTTGGTGAATTGACGCCTCTCGCCACGGCGAGTGGCCGATGAACTTATGGCCCTCGCCCTCGGCGGTATAGAACTCGCAGCGCACGCCGAGCGCCGTAGCCTTGTCGGTGAATTGCTCGGCGGTAGTGACCCAGGCGTCCTCCGAACCGTCCAGGATGAGCGTGGGCGGCGTGTCCGCGCTCACGTGCAGAACCGGAGAAATGCGGCGGGCCATCTCCGCGCCACCCGACACGCGCGTCGCGAACGCCCCGGCCGTGAGGTCAGCCACGCAGTTCATCAGCACCAGCGCATTGGGCGCGCAGGAGACTTCAAGGTTGTCCGTCTCCGAGTCCGGCGCGACTGATGTGGCGGTGCAGGCCGCGAGGTGCCCGCCGGCGGACGCGCCCGAGGCCGCGACGCGATCGGGATCAATGCCCAACTCCGCCGCGTGCTCGCGCGCCCAGCGCACCGACGAGCGCGCGTCCTCGACGCACTTGTCCGGCCCGACGTTGTGTGTTTTGGACACGCGGTAATCGACCCGCACCGCGACCATGCCGCGACGGGCGAGGTAGGGTGCCAGGTCTTTGAACTGGTTGGTATTGCTGTTGGCCCACGCCCCGCCGGAGAAGAAAACGATGGCCGGGCGTTTGTCGCCGGGCTTCGCGTCGGGCGGGAGGGTCACGACGAGATGGAGTTCGCCTTGAGGAGTCTTCTTATAGATGAAATCCTTCTCTACAGGGTCGGTCGGTGCAGTCGCAGGCGGCGCCTTGGTCGCGGCCGCGGATGGACGCGAGGAGCCCGCATCAGCGGCAGTCTGCGTCTTGTGGCGGGACTCGCGGAATTCATCGAACGTGAGCGTGCCGTCCTTGTTCAAGTCGGCGTCGGGGAACCGGCGGAGCAGTTGTTGGAGTTGTTCTCCTTTCGGCTCGAGTTGGGCTGCGGGGAGAAGAAGCGGCAGGCACAGGAGCGCCGCCAAGCCGGCCAGCGCCACACCCCGCGATAGGTTCCGGCTCGGGACGTGGTTCATTTGAGCGCCTCCAAAATCGACGTTGTCACTTGTTCGGCAAGGATCATGTAGCCTTCGCTGGTGAAATGCACGTTGCCGGGAATCTGGATCTCTTTCTGTCGCGGCAAGGCGAACGAAAACAAATCGTCGATGGCGATCCCATTCTCCTTCATAATCTTTGCGGCCGTGGCGTTGAACTCCTCGACGTTGCCGTTGTTCATCCGCCGCGGCCCGACGTCGGGGACCGGCGTCGTGCTGCACCAGACCAGAGTCGCGCCCGTCTTCTTCAGCCGCGAGACCAACGCGCGCAGGTTGCTTTCGTATTGCTCCAGAGACGATTGCTGGAGATCGTGCAGGCCCCAGTTGAAGTGAATCAGGTCCCAGCGGCCGTCGCCCAGCCATTCATCCAAATGTTCCAAACCCTGCCACGTCGCCCCGCAGTTGGCCGCCGGGCGATGGACGTTCGCCTTGCCGGCCAACGCCCTTCTCACCGGCACGGTGTAGCCGACGGAGATCGAGTCGCCGAGCAGCAGGACGCGCGGCAGCGATGGATCGTCGGGAACCGGGGCAAAGGCGGCATTCGAGGCGGCCTTTGGGGGCGGCGGGTCGTCCGGCGGGTCTTGATTCGGGATGATCGCGAGAGTCAGGCTGAGCGGCTCCAACACCAAGGCGCCGAGGTCCCTTTCGCCCGTGAACGATTTTGCCGGGGCCTCGCCGCCGCGCGACGCCTGTCCGCCCGCGTCCGGATTGCCCCAGACCGACTCGACTTCCACGCGCGAGCCGGCCGGCAGCGCCTTGCCGTCGACTGTCAATTCGCCCAGCGCGATCGCCGGGCCGCTGTTGATAAGATACAGATACTTACGCCCATCGGGGCCGGCGGCGGCGAGGGCCTTGACCACCTCGCCCTTGGCCCGGCCTTCGGCGCCTTGGACCGATGCGGCCAGCAGGCTCGTGTCGCCGCTAAACAGATGGCGGAACGGCTTAGTGTACAGGTAAGGCGCCAGGAGCGTGATCTTCTCCGGATCACCCGTCCCGACCTCACGAGTGGCGCCGGTGGACTTCAGCGCTAAGTTGACGGCCGACATGGCGGCGGCGATGTAGTTGTTGTGCGTCGCGTCATATTCGGCCATGAAGAAATAGAAATTGGCGATATGCAACCCCTGCACGGGCGTGCCCCGATCGGCATGCGTGCCCCATTGGGTAAGATACATCTTCTTGTCGGCGCCCCAGTCCGCCTGGTACGTCGGAATCTGCTCCGCGGGAAACGCCTTTACAAACTCGCTATACTTCCTCCAAATTTCATCGGGCGTCTCATCGCGGGCGGACTCTTTCGCCCCCAGCCGCGCCTGGCCGCCGAATTCCGTCCAGCCATACTGAGTAAAGCCGGAAATGCCCGGCAGCTGCGCCAGCGCCTTGTTCCATTCATGGAACGAATCGGAGGCGCGCTCGGCCCCGCGGGCGACCGGCGTGGCGGGCGCGACGATGGGCACGGTTGGATACTTCGCCTGAAGCATCGCGATCAAAGGGTTGATCCGTTCCATATAGCCATCCAGGCCGAGCGCGCGCCCCGGTCCCAGGTGCATTTCCTGGCCGAGCGCCACGCAGGCGATAGGAACGTCGGCGGCCCCAAGGCGGGTCAGGAACTCGTCCAGTTCGGCGGCGTTGCCGTAGAGGACGTTTGCGACAAAAACCGCCTCCCCGCCTGAGGCCTTTACGAATTGGATATACTGCTCGAAGTGGTCCGGCCCCGAGGCATATTGCGACCATGGGGCATTGACGCCGTGCGCCGACTGCTCGTATTCCTCCTGCCGGATGTTGAATCCGCCCGTGCCGGTTGGATGGTGATAGTAGCTAAGCGACCCGCCGGGATATAAGAAGATTTTGAACTTCAGATCCGTCAGCGCCGCGAGGTATTCCGGGGTAGCCACCAGATTATTCCTGAGCATCTCTGCGCAGATGATTCCGTAGACCCTGGGGTTCACGGGCGTCGGTTTGCCCGACGCGATCTCGATGTCCACCCGTCCGCTGGCCGGTGCGTTCGACGAGGTGGGGGACGATGGATGGGTAGGCGCGGTAGATGGACCTGCCGAAGCCGCGGAGTGGGGAAGCGGCGCAAGGAGCAACGGCAGACCGAATGCCAGTATGCGGAGGATCATTGATCGCATGGCGGAACTCCCTTCCCTTGGGTTTACTTGGCGATGATCAGAAGGGTCAGGCTGAGCGGCTCCAACACCAGGGCGCCGAGGTCCCTTTCCCCTGCGAACGTTTTCGCCGGAGCCTCGCCGCCGCGCGCCGCCTGTCCGCCCGCGTCCGGATTGGCCCAGACCGATTCGACTTCGACGCGCGAGTCGGCGGGCAGCTTCTTGCCGTCGACTAGGCCTTCAGCGCCCTGGACCGACGCGGCAAGCAAACTCGTGTCGCCACTAAAGAGATGACGGAACGGCTTGGTGTAGAGATACGGCGCAAGGAGCGAAACCTTCTCCTTATAGACGATTCCCTCATGTCCCGGGCGGTCATTGGAGACAGGCTGCGCGAGGTTTAGGGCCGAGGTGGCGGCGGCGAAGTAGTTGTCGTGCGCCGCGTTATACTGCGCCAGGAAGAAATAGAAGTTGGCGATATGCAATCCCTGCACGGGCGTGTTACGGTCCGCGTGCGTCCCCCACTGGAGCATATACATCTTTTTGTCATCGCCCCAGTCCTTCTGGTACGCGGGGATTTGTGTCCTGGGGAAGTCCTGGGTGAATTCATCGTATTGCGCGAAGATTTCCGCGGGCGTCTTGGCGCTGGCCGCCGCGGACAAAGAGTTTAGGCGCGGCTGGCCGCCGAACTCCGGCCAACCGTATTGCGAGAAGCCGGCGATGCCCGGCAATTGGGCCAGCCGCTGGTTCCATTCGTGGAACGAGGCCGACGCCCGCTCGCCCACGCGGCCCACGGGAGTGCTGTGCAGAACGATCGGCACGTCGGGATACTTCGACTGGAGCATTGGGAAGTACGGCTTGATGCGCTCGACGTACCAGTCCAAGCCGAACTCCCCGGGCTGGCCCAGGTGCATTTCCACGCCCAGGATCACGCACGCGATGGGAACCTGCGCGGCCTGCAATCGGGTGAGATACTCGTCCAGTTCATCGACCGTCCCATTGAGGATGTTGGCGACAAACAGGGCCGAGCCGCCCGACGCCTTGACGAACTGAATGTATTGTTCGAGGTGATCGGGCCCCGGGCTTCGGTCCATAAAGCGGCTCTGCTCTCCTTGCTTCGATTTCGCCACTTCCTCGGACCGAACGTTGAACCCGCCCGTGCCCTCGGGGTGGTGGTAATAGCTGACCGAGCCGCCGGGAAACTCGAACGCCTTGAACTGCAAGTCGGTGAGCGCCTCGATGTACTCCGGCTCGTCCACGAGGTCTTTCACGAACATCTCTTCGCAAATGATGCCGTAGACCCGCGGATTCACCGGAACCGGTTTGTCGGATGCGATCTGGATTTCCACTTTGCCAACGACAGGAGCGCTGGCCGCGGGGACGGATAGTGTGGCGGCGCTCGGAGCGGATGGCCCTTTTCGCGTGGCAGCGGATGGACGTGAGGCTGCCTTCGCCTTGCCGCCGGATTGCGTCTTGAGGCGATACTGACGGAACTCGTCGACGGTCAGCTGGCCGTCCTTGTTCAAGTCGGCGTCGGGAAAACGCCGAAGCATCTGTTGGAGTTGTTCGGCGCTCGCCTCGCGCGGCGTGGCGGCGTGGGAGAAGCCAAGCCACGTCAGCGCCGCCGCGGCGATCAGGAGCGGAATCGCGCGGCGCAATCGGCTTGGGACGTGCGGCGCCCCCTTCGATTCGTTTCGGCCTGTGATGTCGCTCATGCTCGTCCCTCCTTCTGAAGTGTATTCGTGGTGGCGCAGGCTTTCCAGCCTGTGTGCGGCGCCCACTGCCGTTTCGGAACATCACAGGCTGGAAAGCCTGCGTCGCTCACGGCGCCCCGTTTTCATTGGCACGCGACGCCCGATGCCACTCAGCCGCCTGGGTGTTGGCCGCGCGAACTAGTTCCACTGTCTCTTCGTGCGGCTTGCCGAAGGGGTCTTTGAACCCCTCCTGGGCTTCGAGCCGCGAGCCGATGCACCCCTCGATGTAGCCACAGTAGTGCCAGCCTACCATGAATGGAAGGCCCATGATGCCTTTCAAGTAGGCGGCGTAGTGTTCGCCCACGTCGCGGTACGAACTGACCAGGAAGCCCTTGTGGCTCTTGCGGCCGTCCCCCTCGACGCCAAAGCCGGAATCGCCGCTCAGGATGGGTTTGCCGATCGCCTTGTAGAGGGCGGAGAAGCGTTCAATCTGCTCGTCCACCGTCTCTTTCGAGTCTTGAATCAACAGCATGTCGACATACTGCTTCAGGATCGGATAGAGGAGCGGCGGGATGCGATCGTACTTCAATTTGTCACCGAAAATGAGATGGTTGGGATCGTGCCGGCGGATGGCGTCGTGCAGGAGCCCATACCAGCGTTCGGCGATCATGGCCATGAAGGCGTCGCCGTCGCGCCCGGCAGCGCCGGCGTCGTGGGGATGGCTCCAATCGGAAGCCTCCGCCAATTCATCCCACGAGGAAGCCGTCAACCCGTAGGCCGCGGCCGCCCCCGCAATGGAGCCGTAGTGCTTCTGCAGCAAGCCGATCCACGCTTGCTTCCCCTCGGTCTGCGCCCCCTGAGACCGGATCGCTTCGACCCAGGGGCCGGAGGGGCTGCCGCCGCCGTGGAAGCCCGGCGCCGTCTGGGCGTCGACCCACCCTGGAAGGTCGCAGTAGCAGTAGCCCAGCACGAGCGGATTGTCGGCGCAGGCCTCGCACACCGCCTTTGCCGTCGATTCCACCCGCGCGGCAAACGCCTCCGAAAAAACGTCGGGAGTTTCCAGCGCGTTGTTTCTCATCAATCCTTCGATCCGCGCGGCGTGGACCGACGGCAGCGAATAGACGCGCGAGCGATAGAGGGCCGGGTCGATGGAGCCGGGCACGTGCATCCCCAGGGCGTTGAACCCCCAGTCGTGCATGTCGGCGAACACCTCTTCCATCCACTTGCGCGCGCCTTCGCCGGCGCTGTTGAACCGGCCCCCCGATGTGGCGAAATCGGCGCCATAGCGCTGCAGCGTCGCTTCCTGGTTGCCGGGCAAGAGAAGCATTTCCGGCGCGACGTGATTGAGCCCGATGCTGATGAACGGCTCGCCCTCCGGCGACACGAGCCACCACACGCCGTCGCGCTGCTCGACGCGGACGAAGCCCTCGGCGGCCTGGGACGGCGAGGACGCCGGCGCGGGGGCGGACGGCTGGCTGGCTCGCTCGGCGGACGGAGCGCTTGCTCTCCCGCCGAGCGCGGATGTCCTCTGGCGCAAGAACTCCCTCGCCTCATCCACCGTGAGCGTGCCGTCCTTGTTCAAGTCGGCCTCCGGGAAACGGCGGAGAGTCTGCTGAAGCCGCGCGTCGGTCTGCATGCCGCGGTCTCCGATGGAACGGGCGCCGCCCTTGCCCCGATTGCGGGCCTCCGCGGCCATGTCGGCCGCGGGTTTGATTGTCGCGGCGGATTTGCCGGCGACCGGATGACTGGAGGGTTCATCCGCGGGTCGCTCGAGCGCCGATTCGATCGAGGCGGCCACTTGTTGCGCCAGCGCCTTGGAGCCTTCGGGGGTGACGTGGACGTTTGACGGCAGTTGAATCTCGCCGAGCCGCGGCAGGGCGAAGGCGTACAGATCGTCAATCGCGATGCCGTTCTCGGCCATGATCTTCCGCGCCACTTCATTGTAGCGCACCACGTCGTCGGGCTCGAGCGGGGCTCGGCGGCCGGGCGGCACAGGCGTGGTGCTGCACCAGACGAGCGTGGCGCCGGTTCTCTTCAACCGCGCCACCAGCTCGCGCAGGTTCTTCTCATACTCGTCGAGGGGGACCAGGGGCTTGTCGTCAGTGCGGGTCAGATCGTGCAGGCCCCAATTGAAGTGAATCACGTCCCAGTGGCCGTCGCCCAGCCATTGGCTCAAGTTTTCGAGGCCCTTCGTGGTCGGCCCACAATTCGCCGCCGGACGGTGAACGTTTGCCTTGCCGGCCAGGGCCTCGCGGACTGCCGGCGTGTAGCCGACCGAGATCGAATCGCCGAGCAACAGCACTCGCGGCAGCGCCGGGTCGTCCTGGATCGTGGCGAACGCGGGCATCGGCCGCGACGACTGCGGCGCGCAATCCCGGTCGGACTGAAACAGGAGGGCGGCGGCCAGCGCAATCAGGGCATGCAAAGAGGATCGTCGCATGATCAATATCCTTTCGGCATGATAAGCAGCGTCAGGCTGAACGGTTCCAACACCAAGCCGTTGAGGCCTCTCTCGCCCGTGAAGGTCTTGGCCGGGGCTGAGCCGCCGCGCGCCAAGCCGGCATTGGCGGCTCCACTAACGTAAACGGATTCGACTTGGACACGCAGATCGGCTGACAATTCCCTGCCGTCGATGGTCACTTCGCCCAGCGGAGCCGCCGGGCCGCTGTTAATGAGGTACAAGTATTTCCTCCCGTCCGGGCTGGCAGCAGCGAGGGCTTTGACGGCCCCCGCCGCGCCTCCGCCTTCCACCGGCGCGGCCAAAAGCCCCGTGTCGCCGCTGAAGAGATGGCGGAACGGCTTGGTGTAGAGATACGGCGTCAGAAGCGCGATTTTGTCCTTGTAGACCGGGCCGATCATTCGGCCGCCTTTGGAGGAGTTCTGCGCCAACAGGAGAGCCGACGTGGCGGCGGCAATGTAGTCGTTGTGCGCCGCGTTGTATTGAGCCAGGAAGAAGAAAAAGTTGGCGACGTGCAGGCCTTGCACGGCGGTGTTCTGTTCGGCCTGCGTCCCCCATTGCGCGATGTGCATCTTCTTGTCGGCGCCCCATTCCTGTTGATAGACGGGGATCTGTTGCGCGCCGAAATCGCGGATGAATTCGTCGTAGCGCCGCCACCTCTCGGCGGGCGGCAAGGCGTCCGGCCCCACGGCCAACGACTTCGTGCCCGGTTGGCACCCGAACGGAGCAAACGCATATTGGGAAAACCCGTCGATCCCGGGCAGGCGGGCCAGTTTCTGGTTCCGCTCGTGGGACGACGCCGGCGCGTTTTCCCGCCAGCCGACCGGCGTGCCGTGGGCCACGATGGGGATGCCCGGGTGTTTCGCCTGGAGCATCGCGATGTACGGCTTGATCCGCTCGATGTAGCCGTCGAGGCCCAGCTCGCGGGGCTGGCCCAGGTGCATCTCGACTCCCAGGACGACGCACTCGATGGGGACGTCCGCCGCCTTTAGCCGCGTGAGATACTCGTCCAGTTCGTCCACGGTCCCGTTGAGAATGTTGGCGACGAAGATGGACCCGGCGCCGGACGCCTTCACAAACTGAATATATTGTGCAAAATGATCCGGTCCGGCATTCTGGTTCATGAAGCGGCTTTGCCCGCCCTGCTTCGATTTCGCCACTTCCTCGGGCCGAATGTTGAAGCCGCCGGTCCCCCGGGGATGGTGGTAGTACGTGATCGATCCTCCGGGGAAAAGGAACGACTTGAACTTCAGGTCCGTCAGCGCGGCGATGTATTCCGGCTCGTCCACGAGGTCCTTCATGAACATCTCTTCGCAGTTGATTCCATAGACCCGCGGGTTCACCGGAACCGGCTTGTCCGAGGCGATCCGTACGGCCACCGGGCCGGCCGCGGGGGCGCTGGCCGCGGGGGCGGATGGCTGGCTCGCTTCCGCGGCGGCGGCCGCATTGGCGGCCTTGGCGGGCGGAGCGTTCTTGGCCTTGGCGGACGATCGAGAGGAAGCCGCCGCGCCGCCCGGCCGCGTGCCGAGCCGGTGCTGGCGGAACTCGTCAAGGGTGAGCCGGCTGGCCTTGTTCAAGTCGGCGTCGGGAAAACGCCGGAGCATCTGCTGCAATTGGTCCGCGCTCGCCTCTCGCGGCGCGGCGGCCAGGGAGAACGGCGGCCACAGAAACACCGCCAGGATGGCGACAGGCGGCCACACGCGTTTCCACGCGATTGGCCAGGGCGGGATGGACATGATCATCTCCTGTTGGCGGTTTCGATGCCTCAGGTCCACGGATACTGAATATACAACGGGAGCCCTCCTTGCACGTGAAAAAAGGACAGGCGCGGCGTTGGGCGCTGTCAAGCGGTGGGCGGCGTTTGACTTCCTTTCTCGTCAAGGTATTCCCGACGCAAACACGAGCCAGCCGGCGTTTCGCGGTTGCTTGCATTGTTGGGGGCGCCGCATGTGGCGATGGAGTCGACGGGCTTCGCCAGGAGGAGGAGTTCTGTTTCATTGTTGAACGCTACAGCGGAGCGGCGCTGATCAGGCCAGCCTTGGAGCTCTTGCGCGACGTGGCAGCCGCAGGGGCTGGAGGTATCGGGGCAGTGGGCGGTTCGATTCAGCTGGGAACGGGGCTGGATGGCCGGAAGAGCATGCCGGGAGACGGCGCTTCCCAAGCACAAAGGCAGCCCAAGTGCCTAAATAGTGCCTATCAGAAGATTGCATCCTTGGCTCTGAAATGGCGTTCGATGACATTCAATGATCATGTAGAAGTCTGGATTTGCTATTGATACCTCGTAACCCATTAGAACTGGCCGACTTCCGAGAACGGCCAATTCGAAGCTAGGACTCTCAGCCCAGCAGGGTCTGAAAGGGAAGATTCAGGTTCGTCCCGACTGCCATTGCCCGTGGAGCCGCCGCCGAGAGGCCGATTCCCTGAAGGGTCGGGGCGAAAACCGGCCCCCCTGAAATTCCTATGGTTAACCTGCGGGAAACGCGATATACAAGTTTATGGGCGTTGAAGAGCGGTCGCACGCCCGGATCGGGAGGCGGGGCTTCCGCTTTTTTCGACCGTTCTCGCCTTTTCAATGGAGTACTTTATCTTGGCGGGCCACGATACACGGGCATGCTGCATCCGCGGCGCGCCACAGCATGCGGCCACTGAGGGTGTCGGGAGGATGTTTGTAGGGAGGGATTCCGATGCGAGGAGCATCAGCGAATCGCGCTCGGCTTGCACGGGCGGTCAGTAGTCGTAGGTGTTGGAACGCAATCCCATTGTCCCGGGTAGTCATTGCGCTGTCGATCCATGCCATGATCTGTCCGGGTCTTGGCCGGGCCGCCGCCCCGGATTTGGTTGTGGACGAGCTGAAGACGGCGCCTTCGCCGCCCGTTCAGGGGCAGACATACAGGATCAAGGCGACGGTGAGGAATCAAGGGCAACAGATGGCCAGCGCCGGCTCCTGGCGCAACCAGGAAGTGTTTTTCTATGTAGATGGGAACAAGGTGGGCGAAACGGAGTATGACGACGTGGCGCCGGGCCAGTCGGTGACGGTGGAGTCGCGCCCGCTGACGGCCCGAATGGCGGGGCGGCACACCCTGTGGGCCAAAGCCGACGGGCATAACGAAGTCTCCGAGTCGAATGAGGACAACAACGAGCGCACCCAAGACATCATCGTGACGCCCCCGCCGGTGGATCTGGTCGTGGAGGACTTGTGGACGGAGCCTGCCCCCCCGGTTCAGAATCACGAATACCGGATCCGGGCAAGGGTGAGGAATCAAGGGACCATCGAGGCCTCCGCCGGCTTCTGGACCAACCAGAAGGTGTTCTTCTACGTGGATGGGAAGAAGGTCGGCGAAGCGGAGTACGACAACGTGCCCGGGGGGCAGCCGACGACGGTGGAGTCGCCAACGCTGACGGCCCCCTTGGCGGGGCCGCACTCGTTCGATGCGATCGCCGATGCGACCGAAAAGGTTTCGGAGTCGAATGAGGCGAACAACGAGCGGATCGAGACCCTTACCGTTGCGGCGCCGGACCTGATCGTGGAAGAGCTCGCCACGGACCCTTCGCCGCCGGTCCAGGGGCAGAGCTACAAGATCAAGGCCACGGTGAAGAATCAGGGGGACGCCGCCGCCCGCGCCGGCTTTTGGTTCAGCCAGAAACTGTTTTTCTATGTGGACGACAAGAAGGTCGCGGCAACGAAATATGGCAACGTGCCGGCCGGCGAGTCGCTAACGGTGGAGTCGCCCTCGTTCGTGGCGCCGTCGGCGGGGGAGCACCCCATCAAGGCGAAAGTCGACGCGACCGGCCGGCTCTCCGAGTCGAACAATGAGAACAACGAGCTGACCCAGGATCTCTCCATTGTGGCGCCGACGGTGGATCTGGTCGTGGATGAGCTGTGGACCGAGCCTACGACGCCGGTTCAGGGGAAAGACTTCAAGATCAAGGCGACCGTGGGGAATCGGGGAAACATCATGGCGAGCGGCGGGTTCTGGTTCAACCAGTGGCTTTACATCTACGTGGACGGAAAGAAGATCGGCGCCGCGAAATACGACAACGTCCCCGCGGGCCACATGGCGCAGGTGGAGTCGCCCTGGTTCACCGCGCCGCCGGCGGGAACGCGCTCGTTCGATGCCAAGGCCAACGCGACGGGAAGGATTCCCGAGACGAATACGGAGAACAACGACCTGATCAAGGACATCGTCATCGCGGCGCCGGATCTCGTCGTG
This sequence comes from Candidatus Sumerlaeota bacterium, assembly GCA_026398515.1. Taxonomy (GTDB): domain Bacteria; phylum Sumerlaeota; class Sumerlaeia; order JAPLSS01; family JAPLSS01; genus JAPLSS01. Next base: position 12,037 of record JAPLSS010000146.1, read on the forward strand.
ACGGACGTGTCGACCGAGCCGTCTCCGCCGGTTCAGGGGGAACGATGCAAGATCAAGGCCACGGTGAAGAATGAGGGGAACGCCGCGGCCAGCGCCGGCTTCTGGTCCAATCAAACCATGCTCTTTTATGTCGATGGGAAGAAGGTGGGCTCCACGGAGTACGACGATCTGCAGGCGGGGCAGGAGGCGACGGTGGAGTCGCCCGCGCTGACGGCGCCCGCGGCGGGAGCGCACGCCATCCAGGCGACGGCTGACGCGACGCGAAAAATCTCCGAGTCGAACGAATTGAACAACGAGCAAACCAAAGACGTGACTGTGAATCCGCCGCCGGTGGACCTGATCGTGGAAGCCCTGCAAACCGAGCCGCCGCTGCCGGCGCAGGGGCAAACTTACCGGATCAAGGCCACGGTGAAGAATCAGGGGACCGTCATGGCCAGCGCCGGGTTCTGGGCCAACCAGGAGGCGGCCTTCTACGTCGACGGGAAGCAGGTCGCCACGGCGAAGTACGACGACGTGCCGGCGGGGAAGTCGACGACGGTGGAATCGCCCCCGTTGGTCGCGCCCCAAGCCGGAACGCACCCGATTGCGGCCAAAGCCAACGCCAACTACAAGATCGCGGAGCTGAACCTGGACAACAACGAGCGGACCGAGACCATATCGGTCAATCGTCCGCCGAGCTAGGCCGCTGGCGCCGTAAGGGGGCCTTTTTGTCGTGTCTTTTCAGTAGCCCCTCGCGAGCCGGAGGGCGAATTGCCTTGAAGACCCTTGGTCGAGCAATACCGGTTAGACATGGAGGACCAGGAGTCATGAGAGACTATCACGTTAACGTCTTCTATAGCGAAGAAGACAAAGGATGGATCGCCGACATCCCCGACTTGCGCTTTTGCTCCGCGTTTGGCGCTACACCCGAAGAAGCGCTACGCGAGGCGTTGGTCGCCAAGGAAGCTTGGCTCGAAACCGCCCGCGATTCCGGAAAGGCCATTCCCGAACCGCGCTACCGGCCGGCGATCTATTGCCTTGCTTCTTGATGACGTGACCACGGGCCGTTTGGCCAATGCAGTGATTCGCCCTCGAAGGGAACGGACCGGCCGCCAAGCGGGGTGCGAGGCGTCGGTTCCGCGCACGCTTGATCATCGGATTTCATTCCGGGGTTCGCTTTGTGAGATGGGATGAGATGCTTGTCTGGGTTAGAGAGGCTCAGGCGTTTCGGCTCGTAGCAGTCCTCGTGGCCTTGGCTTGGTGTAGAGTCGGCATTGCCACGGAAGCGAAGGCCCCGGTTCCTTCCGACCTTCTCTTCCGAGTCACCTTTGACGAAGGCTACATGGCCCACGCCGTTTACGCGCGCGGCAGCCGAACGAGCTCGCTGGCCGCAGACCTCGGACTCCGCGGGCGGCAGGGAATCGTCGGAAACGCCCTGCTGTTGGAGCCCGGCGAAACGTGCTCCTACGACGCGAAGGGCAACGTCAACCCGCGCCAGGGAACGCTTTCGTTCTGGATTCAACCAGTCAACTGGGATGGCCGTGTCATCGGATCGGCCACCCTCTTGCGCTTCTCGTTCCGAAAGCCCGGTTTCGCGCTGACAGTGTCGAAGAGCGGCAGCGTCCAGGCCATCCTCGCCACGCTCGAGCCGCCGGCCGATCCCTCCGCCCCCAAAGACGCTGGCGCCCCGCGTTCCATCCCGCTCAAGGCCTCCGACGAATTGCGCAAGGAGCGGTGGACCAAGATCGATCTGACCTGGACCCCGTCGTCCCTGGCCCTTTACATCAACGGGCGCCTGGCGCGCGAAACGTCTTTCGCCCCGGTTCCCATCCCGGAGCAGGCCGCCGAGGGGCGGATCGAGGTCACGTCGGGGAAGGGCGAACTACGGACCTGCATCGACGAAATCGAAATCTTCGGCCAGCCGCAGGACCCGGCTCGCATTCTCGGCCGCTATCAGGAAGTCGCCGGGGCGCGGAGCGGCGAGGAACTGCCCGCCGCGAAGCTCGTCTTCTTGCCCAACCTCCAGGAGAGTCGGCTGGGCGTTTTGCTGCAGTTCAACGACTGGGAAGCGCAGGCGCGCTGGGCCGGGCGCGCCGATTCCGCGCGGGCGCGACTCGCCGTGTCGGGGCCGGACGGTCTCTCCGCGAAACACGATCTTGCGTTGGAATCCCTGGACGAGCCGTGGTGGATTCCGCTGGCCTTCGCCGACGGCGACTACCACGTCTCGGTCGAACTCCGCGATTCCCGTTCCAGCGAAACGCTTTCGGTTCAAAGCGCGTTCGCCAAGCCGCCGATGCCGTGGCTGGGCGCCGGTGCGGGCGTCACGGACGAGGTGTTGTCGCCGTGGACCCCGCTGGAATATGACGGCGACCGAACGGTCCGATGTTGGGGGCGGAGTTATTCCTTCTTCGGGCCGTTCTTGAGCGCCGTGGAGAATCAGGGCAAGCGGCTCCTGCGCGCCCCCATGCAGCTGGAACTCGAGACATCGCGCGGCGTCGGCGTCTTTGAGGAGACGGAACGGCGCGTGATCCAACAGGCGCCGAACCGGGCGGAGTTCGCCGGCAAGGGCCGTTTCTCCGGCCTTCCGGGCGAGGTGGAATGGCGCGCCTGGGTGGAGTACGACGGCCTCGCCCATGCAACCTTCACCCTCCTCCCGCCCAAGGACGGCTGGGAGGCGACCGGACTTCGGCTGCGCGCGCCCCTCCTCGCCGGCGTCATGCGATACGAGCGCGGGCGCCAGAGCGCTCCCTGCGCGAAGCGAATCGAGGGGACCTCCTATGGCCTCGCGGATTTCACCGAATTCCTCTGGTTCTGCAATGAGAGCGAGGGCTTTCTGTATTTCACCGAGTCCGAGGCCAACTGGGTCCACGACCAGGGGCAGGAGATCGTCGCCGTCGACGCGAAGGACGATCCGGGCTTCGAACTGCGGCTCATCGCCAAGCCGGTGCGCCTCGAAAAGCGGGAAAAGCGGGGACAGGCACGCCTTTCCGGCAATACAGCCGCCGGAAAGGCGAGCCAGTCCCCGTTTTTCGACCGGCCCGTCACGTACGAACTGGGGTTTCAGGCCACTCCCGTCAAGCCCCTGTTGCGCGGCTGGCGCGCGCATCATTTCTCCGGGTCGGGAGGCGCCGCGGCGGGCATCGGCGTCACAGACGGCGTGTATTACAAGAGCGCGTTCGGGCTGTCGGGCATCTGGGACCCCGCCAGGCCGGAGACGTTCAAGGCGGCGATGCAGAAGCGCAAAGACTTCGGGTGTCAACCCTACTACTACAGTTGCCTGGGCGTGACGCCCGATTCCAACCCCGTTTACAACTTCTTCGCCGCGGTCTGGGACGACCCCGCCGGCCCCACCTACGGCCCCTACACGAAACCGGGCAAGCCGAAGACCGAGTACTACATGCGCCCCGTCGAACCGGGCGATTCCGCGTACGTGGACTACGTCACGTGGCTTGCGGAAGAGACGGAGCGCCAAGCCGGCCCCCTTTGTCTCTACACCGACGTCTTCCAGTACAGTCGTCCGAGGGAAGGGCAGCTCAACCGCTGGTCAGGATCGGTTGAGGAGGATGCCTTCGGCCGCACGGTCTATCGCTACCCCTTCCTGGCCATGCGCGACTACGCCAAGCGCGTCGCCGCGATCATCCGCGAACACTCGCGCCCGGATGCGCCGATCTACTGGATGGGGCACAGCCATTCGCGCCTGATCCTGCCCGTTCACGGTTTTTGCGACTGGTTCTACCCGGGCGAGGAATACACCCAGTTGGCGCAGCGGTCCGGCAATCCGTATTACTACATCGATAACTTGCCGGAGGAGCAATGGCGCACCGGGTTCAGCGGCGCGATGAGCGGCGTGGCGCACATCGTCCTGCCGGAACTGGGGCGCTCCGGGATCGTGCCCAAAGACCAATTGAAGGTCGATCGCGGCCCGACCGACGCCGTGTTGGCCATGTGCGCGGCGCACGATCTGAACGTCTCTTCGCCCGGGCATCTCGAGGCGATCCAGGAGTGGTGGGCGATGCGCGACCGGACGGGCGTCGCCAAGGACGAGGCCCGCTTCATCGGCTGGTGGGAGGCGACGTGTCCCGTCAAGGCCGAGACCGACAAGTCTCTCGCGTCCGTCTACCTTGTGGACGGACGAGCGATCATCCCCATCGCCAACCGAAACGCCGAAGCGGCGGATGTC
>JAPLSS010000128.1 GCA_026398515.1 Candidatus Sumerlaeota bacterium
CAAAAGCCTCCAGCGGCGGAAAGCCGAAGCCTTCTACGAGCGACGGAAACACCAGCGCGATCGCCCCCGCGAACAGGGCCGGCAGTTCCCCGCGCTCGAACCGGCCCATCGCCGCCGCCCGTCCATGCAACCCCAGCCGCCGAATCCGTTCGGACACGGCCCCGCGGTCCTTGTCGGAAAGCCCGGCCAGGACGAGCGGCGCCTCCAGGCGTCGCTCCTTCGGAAGAAGACTCGCCGCCGCCAAGAGCCGCTCCAGGTTCTTGTGCGGCTGCGCGATGCCGATCCACAGCAGGTAGCTCTCCGGCAACCCGTGCGTGCGGCGAAACGCCTCCGCCTCTGCCGGATCGGACAGCGGCTTGAGCGCCTCGGACACGCCGTGCGGAATCGCCTCGACGAGTTGCGGCGGGAGTTTCGCCCGTTCGACGAGCTCGCGGCGGCTGTGTTCGGAGACGGTCAGGATTGGACAGCCGCGCCGCCGCAGGCGCCGCAGGAAGAACGCCTGGTAGGCGCGTTTGGGCAGGCTGCCGTATTTCCAATGAAAGAGGTCGTGCACGGTGACGATCATGGGGCCGCGATAAAGGAGCGGATGGACGTAATGCGGGCAATGCAGCAGGTCCCAACGGCCCTGCGGCGCTGGAAAGTCTAGCTGTTCCCGCAGCGAGTAGATCGGCGAGGGAAACGGAACAATAGACGCGCCCACACGCCCGGCCGGTTCGCGCAGCCGCGCCGGATCGCCGAGCAGGACGAGGCGCGGCCGCTCCGGTTCGGGCAGTTCGGCCATGCCTTCGAGCCAGCCTCGAATGGCCGCGCCGATCCCGGAGTGGTCGATCATCCTTGCGTCTAGCGCCACGCGCATGATGAATGCTCGGATTGACAGGAATGTGTTTCGGCGTGTCGATGTTCTCACGCAGAGGCGCTAAGGCGCAAAGGAAACCGTGGTTCACAACGGAGAGGAACAGGCCGTGACGCGCTCACTTGCCATTCTTCTAACGGCTTCTTTCCCCCTCGCCGCCGCCGGGGCCGAGGGGTTCTTCGACGGCGTCGACGAAGCCAGCCGCCCGACGATGGAGGCGGCGCGCAAACGCATCGAGGAAATCCGCAAAGGCGACTTCGTCGTCCATTTCGTCGACGGCGACGGCAAGCCCATTGAAACCGCCGGCCCCGTGGACATTCGCTTGGTCCGCCACGCGTTCAAGTTCGGCGGCAACCTGGCGGCGGTGACGCAGTTCGTCAAGACCCACCCGGAATGCAAGAACGCCCTGGCTGTCTTCGAGGAACTCTTCAACCTTGCCCGCGTCGGCAACTTCTGGCGGCAGATGGAGCCAAAGCGCGGCGGCCCGCTCCAGTTCGACAGCGTCGACGCGGACGTGGCCTGGGCGCGCGAACGCGGCATGGATATACGCTTCCACTGCCTCATCTATAACTATGAATATTCCGCGCCGACGTGGTCAAAGGAGATTCGGACGACCGAGGAATGGTGGCCGCTGATCGAGAGGCGCATCCGCGAAGTCGCCCAGCGCTACGGCGACACGATCGGCGAATACGACGTGATCAACGAGATGCTGACGAACCGGAAGTGGTACGAAGCCAACAATCCGATCCACCCGCCGCTCAGCGATCCGAAAGTCGGCGCGCGGATTTTCGAAATCGCCCGCAAATACCTCCCCAAAGCCACGCTCGTGTCGCTGGAGGCCGGCATCGCCTCGACCGCCGAATCCAACAAGTCGTTTCAGGACATCTTCAACTACCAGAAGGCGCTCGTGGCTCTGGGCGCGCCGGTCGACGTCATCGGCTACCAGGCGCATTTCTACGCCTCGGGCATGCCGTTTCAGCAGGGCCACAAGAGCGCCGGGCCGAACGCCTTCACCATGAAGTCGCTGGAGGAAGGAATGGACAAACTGGCCACGATCGGCAAGCCGATCCACATCACCGAATTCAGCGCCCCGTCGCGCAGCAACAAGGTCAAGGATTCGAACCAGCCGCGACTGAGCGACGAGGAGGTCGCCGCGTGGACGGTCAACTTCTACACGCTGGCGTTCTCCAAACCTTACATCCATGAGATCACCCGCTGGTTCCTGATCGACACCATCGGCGGGCGCGGATTGGACGCCGGCCTCCTGACCCTCGACGGCCAAAAGAAACCCGCCTATTTCGCCCTGAAGAAGCTGCTGAAGGAAGACTGGACGATGAATTGGTCGGGCGAACTCCAGGACGGCGCCGCCCGATTCCGGGGCTTCTATGGGACGTACGAAGCCCGCATTCCCAACCATCCGCCGGTGAAATTCGATTTCCCCGAGGGGGGAAAAGGCGAGATCGTGGTGAAAGCGCCGAAGGATTGAACCAAACATCCGCGGCCGACAGCCAATGCAGGCGATTGTTCGTAGTTCCGCCGATCCCTCGGAGAACCGGTCCTTCGGCCCCCGCGGTCCGCGCAGCCACACTCGTGCGGAATCCGACGTCTTTCCTTATGGCCACTTCGGGGCCAAAATTGCGGGATTCTTCCGGCTACAGATTGTCTTCGTGAAGGATCAGCGCGTAGCCCCGACTTCAACCGGCTCCGGCGGAACCGGCTGAAGCCGGGACTACGAACTCTGCTTCTCGCCATTGGAAGCTGTGCCAAGCGGGGCGTCACGCCGTGTCCGGCACGAGGAACGGCGCCCGGTCCTTGCGATGCAGGAGCTCGTTCGCCTTCTCGGCCATCGCGCCGGTGAAGCGTTCGGTCTTCCCGTCGAACTGGAGGCTGAGGCCGAGAGTCCACGGCTCCTCGGCGAAATCGACGTTCCAGTTGGCCATCTGCTGGCTATAGCGCTCGATGGCGTCCATGGCTTCCTTGTCGCCCTGCATGCGTTCGCGCAGCTCGTCGGGCGTCGTCTCCTTGCCGACCCGCTGGGAGATGTTCGCCATGTGGCTCAAACAGGCGGACCGATAGCCCTGCTCGATCGGGGCGCGCAGGCCCGATTCCTTGCGGCTGCGCACGGCTTCGAGGAAGTTGTCCATGTGGCCTTTGCCGCCGTCGCCCTTGAACTGCTTCATCTTCTGTCCGCTGCTGTCGTACGCCCAGCCGCCGCCCCGGCCGCCGCGGAAGCAGCCGCCTTCGCAGGTGACGATGATGCCCACGCGCATCTGGTCGTAGACCGGCGTGGATTTCACGTCGGGCTTCTCATACAGGTTGCGGACCTCGAAGAAGACGGGGACGCCGTTGCCGTAATCGAAGGCGACGAACTGCATGTTGGGCGTCTCGCCGGCGTCGTGCCAGGCGAACCGGCCGCCGAAACTCAGGACTCGTTTGGGCGGCGCGGGCTCGCCCAGCGCCCAGCGGACCAGATCCATTTCATGCGGCCCTTGGTTGCCGATGTCGCCGTTGCCGGTGTTCCAAACCCAGTGCCAGTCGTAGTGAAAGCGCGGACGGTAGATCGGCACATCCTGCGCCGGCCCCAGCCAAAGGTTGTAGTCGACTTCCTCCGGCGGCTTCAGCGGCTCGTCCAGCTTGCCGATGCTGGCTCGGCTGCGATAGCACAGGCCGCGAACCTGCGTGACCTTGCCCAGGTTGCCTTCCTTGAGCCACGGGAAAAACTCGATCAACCCCACGTCGGAACGGTTCTGTGTCCCCGCCTGGACGATTCGCCCATACTTGCGGGCGGCCTCGACCAGCACCCGCCCCTCGTGAATCGTGTGGCAGACGGGCTTCTCGACGTAGACGTCCTTGCCCGCCTGGCATGCCTGAATGGCAATCAGCGAATGCCAGTGGTTGGGCGTCGCGATGACCACGGCGTCGACGTCCTTGCGATCCAGGACCTCCCGGTAATCGACGTGACCGTCGACCTTGTAGCCGGCGGAGGACGGTTTAGGCTTCTTGCTGTCGCTCTTGCTCTTGTCCTTGCCGCTACTCTTGCCACTGCTCTTGCCGCTGCTCTTGCTGGCCCCCGTGTCGCCGCCTTCGTCAACAGTGGCGGCGCCGCCGGTTTCGTCGCCGTCCTCGCCGCCGCCTTTGATCGCCGCGCCCTTCTCGAAGCTCTGGACCCGGTTCGCCAGCGCCTTGCGGTCGGGATCGCACAGCGCCACCACGCGCACCCCTTTGGTCCCGCGAAGATTAGTCGCGTGGCTCGACCCTTTCCCGCCGACGCCGATGACGGCGATGCGGATGTCGTCGTTGGCGCCCAGCACGCGCGCCGTGGGCAGGGCCAAGGATGCGCCCGCCAAACCGACAAGTTTAACAAACTCCCTCCGAGTGTTCTTCATGCGTCAATGCCTCCTGAAGCTGTGATTTCGCCCTCAGCATAGGGATTGCCGGGAAAGAGTCCATGCTTTTTCCCGAAGAGAACGCCGAACCGGCCGAGGGCGGCGTCCTTCCCACCCCGTCTTCGGAAATCCAAAATCGCCATCGCGCTAGGGGTTCATCTTCTCGGCTTGCAGATCCAGCACGCCTAGATCGTAGCCCTTGTCGGTCAGCACGATGCCGAAGACGATTTTGACCAGGCGGTCGGTGCGCGGATTGAACCCGCGGATCTTGAGGGTGTCCATTTCGAGCTGCTTCATCTTGGCCGAGCCGGCGGGGCCGATCTCAAAGACTTCGTACAGGCCCGGACGATCGGTCGAGCGATAGGTGCCGCGGTTCGTCTCCGCCTGGTTCAGGTACTTCACCGCCACTTGGGCTTCGCTGACGTAGCGCGTCACGGTCCGCATCTGGTAGCGGGCGAGGATGTCCTGCACCACGTTCTGCGGCCCGCGCAGATCGAACTCCCGGATGGCTCCGACTTCGACGCCGGCCGTCGGGTCGAGGATCTTCTTGCCCTTCATCTTGACTTCCTCGCCCTGGATGTCCTCCTTCA
>JAPLSS010000696.1 GCA_026398515.1 Candidatus Sumerlaeota bacterium
GGGGGCGTGTCGCTGCGGGTACAGTTCCCGCCCGTGACGTATGCGTTCATCCGGCGAGTGGAGGAGTTGTTGCCGCAGCGGCTGTTCGCCATGTTCGCGATCGTCGCGCTCGAGCGAACGTCACCGACCGGGGCCCCGTCCGGGTACTAAGACCGGTATGAAGGAATCTGACGCGGCAAGCCGGATCAACTGAGGGGCGCTTCTATCCTGCGCGTCTCGATTCGTTAGCGGACGCCCGGGGCGTGGCGGTCGCGAGCCTGGGGAGCACCCGGAGCAGCATCGGCCGGTGACGGGGGCGACGGGGCGGCGCCCACCAGTCGGCCGACGAAAAGCAGTGGCATGGACTCCACGGGATTCAGACTCCACTGGGCACCGTTGACCCGAACACCGGAATCGACGAGAACGGCAGTGAAGGCGCGCATGGGGTCGCGTAGGAGCGGAAGATCATATATCGAGAACACGATGGTCCCAACCCCCTGAGCCTGCGCATAGCCCACGATGCGCCCGAAGTCGTCATAGGGGAGCACTCGCCACTCCCGGTGGGCCCAGACCGCGACGGCGGGATGCCACGAAGTGATCTTCCCGTCGGGCGGCAGATTGCGTGAGAGATACTCGCCTACCGCGCGCTGACCGTTCGCGACTTGCTGCGCCAGTGTCCTCCCGGCCCACGCGCGCGTAACGGCGCGCAGGGTCGGCACCGCAAGGACGAGCGCGATCACGGCCGGAACCAGTGCGCCCAACCGGGCGCGTCCCGACCGCCGTTCGAGCCACGCACGCGCCTGCCCGCACGCGCCGGCAGCGAGGATGCACACCGCGGGCGCCAGCGGCAGTAGCACGCGAGGTTCCGCGTACGTCAATAGCACAGGCACCGCGGTGGCGACCAGAGTCGGCGCGAGCCAGAGCACCGCGTCAGCCATCGGCTTGGCGCGCCACAGACCGTACAGTGCCACAATCATGAGCCAGATCGGCACGACCGTGAGCGTGGCGCGAGCAAGCGACGACCACACTCCCGGTACATACCCCGGAGACGGCGCGGCATGGTTATCCGGCGGCGCAGCGTCCGGGCTCTGTCGCACCGGCTCAAGCTCGACGCGAGCCGGGGACGCTGCTTGGGCCCGCCGCGGTATGCCCCAGTACTGGGACGCCATATGAGTCCCCGAGGCGTCGAGCGCGTAGAGATGCCGAAGGAATGGCTGCCGATCGCCACCCCACAGCGAGGCCCGGATCATGTCGCTCCCCCTGGCCAAGCGCGGTGGCGTCCGCGGCGCACCTTCCGTTACCGCGTCCTGCACGCGCCCCGAGACCGCCCACCGACCCATGGCGCCGTGCATGTACAGGAAGTAGGGCGCCGCGACGACACCGCCCACCGCCAGCGCCCCCACGGCGCGGGGCCACAACGACAGCCTGCCGCGTGCGGCGAGCGCGCCGACCGCGACCGCACCCAAGGCCGCAGACAGGACAATCCCCTCAAGGCGCGCCAGAAACGCCAGCGCACTCAGGGCGCCGGCAGCGAGCCACCACCGCCATCGCCCATCGTCCACGGCCCGCGCGCCCGCGGCAATCGCCGACATGGCGAGCAAGAGATACAGCGGTTCGCTGCCGTAGTAGAGGTTCCGCCGCTCGCCAGGAAAGAACGGCAGAAAGGCAAGCAACGCTGGGAACACCGCCGTGAAGAGCGCGGAGGTCACGGCGCCACGCTGGCCAAACCACCGCTCGGCGAGGACCGCGACGGGCAGCACGAGCAGCGCTCCGCACACAGCGGCCAGCACACGCGACGCCCAAAGATCCGGCAAGCCCGTCAATCCGAGGACGGCGACCAGCAGCGGCTGCAGCGGCGAGAGAGCCACGTGCGGCAGACCGTTCAACATGAAGCCGTGGCCCGCGCGCAGGCTGCGCGAAAGAAGCAGGTAGTAGCCTTCGTCGTACCATATGAAATCGCCGCGCAGGAAGAAGAGCAGCAGCCTCAACAGAACCGCGCCCACCACGATCGCCCAGACGGTGCGCCGCGCGGCGCTCACCGCTCTCGCCGCCATGACTGCGGCGCCTCGCCGAGTGGGCTCGCCAACCCGAGCTGCAAGAGCGGCTCACGCCGACCGCATTGAGAGGTCATTATCCGCACCGCCTCGTCAACCGCGACATCCCACGCCGCGAACAGTCCGTGCCCAGGCGCAACCCATCGCACTTTGCGCGGTGCGCGAGTTCGGCGTTCCAGGCCGCTCTGGCCAGGCCGAATTGCTCGATCGAGGAACCCCGGATCAACTGAGAGGCGCGTCGTACCGACGCCAGAAGTAGCAATTCATCTGCCGATGGTCAGGACTCTGCCCGAATATCACATGCCCCCATTGGCGGTCCATAGTCGTGAACAGCCGGGCAACGCCTTCCGCACCGATCAGTGACTGATGAATTTCCATCACAATGTACCGCGCCTTGGCCAGTGTCTGTTGGGCGCCGGACAAGACTTCCAATTCGCTGCCCTCAACGTCGACCTTGAGAATATCGATCGCCGGCAGTTCCTTGATCGGCGCAAGATCGTCCAATGGAAGACCCTCTGTCTGCGCACCACTCTCGCTGACTCCAAGCCGCGAGGGATCCCCCGTGAGGCAAAACCCGACCGTCTGCGGGCGCGCCGTCAAGACGCACCTTATCGCCGAATACTCCGGGCCGAAGATCCTCACATTCTTCTCCAGGATCGCGTAATTGGCCGGCGCCGCCTCAATACCGACATAACAGCGCAGGGTTGAGAAAGATCTGAGGTACATCGCGAACGCTCCGATATTGGCGCCCGCGTCCACGACCGTGAGCGTTTGCCCGGCAAAGTTCCGTTCGAGCAAGCCATATTCGGTCGGCATGGAGATCAGCACATTCAGATCCGCCCGGTTGCGGCGCACCACAAACCCGCACGGCAGGCGGCGCAGGCGTTGGGAGTTCATGCACCGGAATTTCTCAAGCAACAACTCTCCTCGCGCATGCAGTGCAAGCTTGCGCGCCAGAAGGGATGACTCAAGGGTATCCGCCAGCATCAGCCAGGTTGTCAGGGCTTTCCAAAAACGCTGCATGGTCCGATTCTCCCCGCCTCTCGAATCATGAAACCCAATCACACGCTTGCGCCGCATCCGGCGCGCATCGTCGCCCGGATCTACGCCGCGCATACAAGCGCGCCAGCATCAGCCGCGAATAGACCATGAATTTTCGCGGCAGGCCGACCAGCATGATGGGAATGCTGGACCACAGCCGGTATCGCGCGGCCAGGACGAAGGCGCGAACCAGTACCACGGGCGTGAATAGGAATGAAACGGTCTCCAGCACGCACTTCAAATATGCCCGCACCCGCTCTTCGCGCGGAAACTCCGGGGTGGAACAGGCAGGCATGGAAAACGTCAAATCGTATGATGGCACGCTGAACCGGTCGGCCTCATCGAGGATTTGCCCATGTTCCTGAAACCATTCGCGGGCCCTCGTCCCGCGGTGCGGCAAGAACATATTCCAATAGATCAGGTCCGGCTTGAGCGATTTCGCCAGCCGCAGGGAATCCATCTCCGACGCAAACGTGCTTCCAGGAAGGCCGATGACAAAACACATAAAGAGCGGAACGCGCTTCTGGCGGATCATCTGGCCGGCGCGGACGATATCCTCCGGATTCTCCCCCTTGTCGATCAGCTTGAACACCTCGGGATTGCCCGATTCGGCGGCCACGCATACATAGGGTGTTGCGCAACTCTTCAGCAAATCCAGGAGTTCGGAATCGATGCTGTCCGCCCGCATGTTGTCGATGCTCACCCGCGCCCGCAGATCCCTGTTGATGTAGCGGTGGAGAAAGTCCTTGAAACGATCGCGGTCCAGGGTCGGGCAATCATCGACGATCCGCACGGTATGGACATCCTTTAGCGTGCCCAGATTCAGGGCAATTTCGTCCAGGCATGTTTCGATGTCGCGATACCTGATCTGACGACTGGCGATCTTGTTGACTTCGCAAAAACTGCAATTGAAAGGGCAACCGCGGGACAATTGGATCGGCAACCATTTCATCCGTTCGTTACCTTGGGCCAGACTGAAATCGGCCGCCGGGATGCTCTTCCCCTCCGTGGGAGTCGATTCAACCAGACCTGGCGTTTCACCGCGCAGGACCCGCGCGACGGTTTCTCCGACTACAGTCTCCGCCTCGAAACGCACCAGGGCTGCAAACAAATCATCGTGCGCCATGACGTCGCCATACAGCGAGACATGTGGTCCACCCGCAATTGCGCGACAGCCGGGGATTTCCTTGAGCAGAAGCCTTGTCAGTCGCAGGCCGCGGGTTACATGAGTGGTGTAGAGCGATATCCCCAGCAAGTCGGGCCGATAGTGCCGGATCCGCTCGACGAAGAGGACATCGGATTCTTTCAGGAAAGACTGGTCAAAGACCTGCACTTCATAGCCTTTGTCCCGCAACACGGTCGCCAACAACACCAACCCATAATGCGGCCAGTGGGACTTGGTATCGGCGCGCCCGGCGTTAATCGAAATCAGCGCGACTCTGGCCGGCATGGATCGCAAGGCTCCTGGTTGAATTTGACGTAGATGTCCCCCCACAATCCCGGATCCGCAATCGCGCTTAGCTTCTGCTCCAGCTCGGCGGCCGATATCCAAGTGGGCGCCAGCATTGTTGTCGCGTCATTGATCGTGCAATTGAAGGACGCAGGCGCGACCGCCTGGATCCGATCCAGACAGTGTCCGACTTCGTCTCGCATTTCGGCGCGGAACTCGAATGCCAGAAAGGGAATCGGGCGCGTCAGCCCCTTGAGGACCTGCTCCTCGAATCCTTCGACGTCGATCTTGCAAAAGCGCGGAACGCCCACCTGCGCAATCAAGGCGTCCAGGGTCGTGACTGGAATGCGCCCTTTCCGGGTCCAATCGTATTCGCCGGCGTACCGGTTCTGCTTCATCCATGCTTCGGACAACGTGGTCAAACCGGGATTGTATTCGCATACCAGGAGTTCGGCTTCTCCTTCCTGCGCGCCCATGGCCTTCATCAGGATCGTAATGTCCGCTCTGTTCCTGAATCGCCGGTGCAAATACTCGACGCAATCCTGTTGTGGCTCAACGCATACAACTTTGCATCCCAACTCAAGAAACACTTCCGTCCGATCGCCCACGTTAGCGCCCACGTCAAAGCACAAATCCCCGGGGCGCACAAATTGCGCGTAGAATTCCCGGCGTTCACGCTGCCGCCGAATTCCGCCGGGGG
>JAPLSS010000603.1 GCA_026398515.1 Candidatus Sumerlaeota bacterium
GGCGCCCGTGTGCACCCAGCCCGTCGAGATGAAGCCGTTTCCCATGGACTCGAAGGAGCTCTCGGGCGGCGCGGCGGATCTCGCCTTCCTTCTCGACGCGCCGGCCGGCAAGCGCGGCTTCATTCAGGTCAAAGACGGCCACCTCGCCACCCCCGATGGGCGGCGTTTCCGTATCTGGGGCACCAACGTCGTCGCCGCCGCCTGCACGCCGTCCCGTGAGGGCGCCACGATCCTCGCCGCGCAGCTTGCCCGCTTCGGAATCAACTGCCTGCGCTTTCATTTCCTGGACCGGCCCGCGCCCAACGGCATCATCGACCCCGCCCGCAACGACACGCGCGAGTTCGACGCCGCCCACCTGGACCGCTTCGACTTCTTCGTCGCGGAACTCAAGAAACGCGGCATTTACGTGAACCTCAACCTGAACGTCGGCCGGACTTACAAGGAAGGCGACGGCGTGCGGGACTGGGAGTTACTCGGTTTTGCCAAAGGTCTGACTTATTTCGATGAGCGCCTGCTGGAGTTACAGCGCGAATACGCCCGCAAGCTGCTCACCCACCGGAATCCGTACACCGGGGCGGAATACCGCCACGAACCCGCCGTGCTGATGATCGAAATGGTGAACGAGAACTCGATCGTCGAATCGTGGGTCAACAGCCGGCTGCTGGGAAAGGCCGCGCGGAGGAATCCCGGGACCTGGACGGACATTCCGGCGAGCTATGAGCGGGCGCTCACCGCGAAGTTCAACGACTGGCTGCGGCGCAAGCTGGACAGCGTGGAACTCGGCCGCCTGCGGGCCGAGGCCGGCGTGGCGGAGGGAGCGCCGGTGCCGCGCCTCAAGCCTGCCGAGTTCGCCGCCGCGCCCGCCCTCCGCTTCCACACCGAGGCGAAGTTCTACATGGAATTGGAGGACACTTACTTCCAGTCGATGCGCGCGCTGATCCGCGACGAACTTGGGGCGAAAGCGCTCCGGGTTGGCACGCGGGCCAACACGGTGTACCCGCTGCTGGCCTCCGCGGCGCGGCTCGATATCGTCGACGGCCACACTTACTGGCAGCACCCGCGCTACATCGAGGACAAATCGACCGGCCGCCGCACGGGCTTTGAAATCGGCAACACGCCCATGGTGAACGAGCCGCTACGCTCCTCCGTGATCGAGCTTTCCAGGGCCGCCGTGGCCGGCAAACCCTACACGGTCTCCGAAGTGAACCACCCCTTCCCGAACGAATACTCCAGCGAGGGCGTCCCCATCCTGACCGCCTGGGCGGCGCTCCAGGATTGGGACGGCATCTTCTGGTTCTCGTTCGGAAACAGCGATCCGGCCCAGTGGCGGAACCATCAGGCAGGCCACTTCGAACTGCGCCCGGACCCGGTGAAGATGACCCAGATCGCCGCCGGCGCTCTCGCGTTCCTGCGCGGCGACGTGCGCCCGGCGGAAGAGACCGTTCCGCGATCGTACTCCGCCGGGCAGGTGCGCGAGAGCCTGCGCCTGCCGCGTACCGAGCGCCCCTACTTCACGCCCGGCTTCCCGCTGTCGATTCCGCTGCGCCATGCTACGCGCGTCGCCTCGCTCGACGGCGCGCCGTCGGGCGATTTCCCGGCGGGCGCGGTCAACCCGATCCAATCCGACACCAAGGAACTGTTGTGGGACGTGACCAGGGACAAGATGGGCGTTGTGACGGTGAACACGGCGCGCACGCAGGCGCTGGTGGGCTTTCTCCGCGCCCGCGCCAGGACGCTGCCCAATCTGGCCGCGACCGTGACCAACGACTTCTGCGCCCTCGTGCTCACCAGCATCGACGGGCAGCCGCTGGCGCGCTCGCGCAAGATGCTGCTCGCCGCCGGCGCGCGCGTGGCCAACACCGGCATGAAGTGGGACCAGAAGCGCACTTCCCTCCTCGACTGGGGCGGGCCGCCGACCCTCATCG
>JAPLSS010000078.1 GCA_026398515.1 Candidatus Sumerlaeota bacterium
ACCGCTTCGGGTTCGGGCTGCTGGCGCGCGCGATGGACACGCCGGTCATTTACGGCTGGCTGGGCTCCCAGCCGGAGCGGATGGGCAGCTACGATCTGGCGTTGAAGAACGCGAAGCAGACCGGCGCGGTGATGCTGACCATGGGCGAGGCGCTGTTCGACCCCGCGCGCGCCGAGTCGGTCAAGGAGCTTCACGGGTTCCTTATGGAACGGCGGTTTCGGTGAGAAAACAGGACGATGGGTGACAGGACAGGGAATCTCTGAGCCGTCTTTTCCCCCACCGGCCTGTCGATGCCTGACGCTACGGCTCTGCGATTAGGAGGACGACCATGAGTCCAGCAACGCGGAACAGGAGACCCAGAGCGCGGATCGGGCCGCTGGGGAACGCGCGGCCGGCCGTCAGGAGCGCGCCGCTAGTCTTGGCCCTCGCGGCGTTGTGGGGGATGTCCCTGTCGGCGCGGGGCATGACGCTGTCGGCCATCAACGACTACAGCGTCCAGGACAACGAGGCCAATGGCAGCGGCGACGTGGTCGTTCAACAGGGAACGAACAAGATCTTCAGCGGCGACACGGCGGCCAACGGCGTCGTCATGGCGTTTTACGTCTTCGACGCCACCGGGAACGAATCGCTGATCCACAACGCGGCGGCGATCACGTTCACGGCCCGGTTCAACAACAACCAGGGAACCCCGAATCCGTCGGATCTCCTGGTGTTGACCTCCGCGCAGGCGACGAATGAAACGGTGGCGCACTTCGCCGCGCCGGCCACCATGATTGCCGCGGGGTTTACGAACGGCATCGCCAACAACGCCTACACGACGCCGGTCGACGTCGCCTCGGCGTTGCAGGCAATGGATTTTTCGGTCAGCAAATTCATCGTGTTCCGCCTTCAGATGCAAAGCGCGCCGATCGCGAACGGCACGATCGACCGATCGCAATGGTGGACGTTGGAGAACGCCACGACGGCTCAGCTGGAGATTACGGCGGGCGATTCCACGGCGCCGGCGCCGCCGCGCGGAGTGGGCGCGTGGGCCTTCGACGGGGAAGTGTCGCTGGGCTGGGCCGACCAATTCGAACCGGATCTGGCGGGCTACAACGTCTATCGCGCGACCGCGCACGGCGGGCCGTATACGAAGATCAACGGGGCGCCGCTGACCGAGCCGATGTATCGCGACACGGGCCGGACGAACGGCACGCCGCTCTACTACGTCGTGCGCGCCGTGGACTCCTCCAACAATGAATCGGCGGACTCGGAGGAGGCGCCGGCGACCCCCGCGGTCGATGTCCTCGGAACGCGGGATGGCCGAGTCGGGCTGGGCAAAGGGTTCTTTCTCACTCCGCCTCACAACAACTGGAATTACGTGTGGCCCTCGAGCATCACCGCCAATCCGGATATCGCCGGGTTTCAGATGCAGTACATGTGGTCGGAACTGGAGCCGGAACAAGGCCGCTACGATTGGAGCCATATTGAGTTCATCGTTCAGCAGGCGGAGGCGGCGGGCAAGCAATGGGCGTTCAAATTCGTGACCGCCACGGGCGAATTGAAGGAAAACCAAACCTATCCTCCGGAGACGGTATGGACGAACGACGGGACGCCGGCGTGGTTCTTCAACCTGCCGGAGGTGAAGCCCGTGGGCGCCTTGGCCTCCGCGGACGGGCATCTTCCGTTCTACCCGCTCTTCTGGGACCCGGCCTACCTTCGCCATTTCGATGAGTTCCTGGCCGCAATGGCCAAGCGATACGACGGGCGCCCCAGCCTGGAATACATCCGCATGGGGGGCTGGTCCTGCGCGACCAACGAGCCCAGTTTCTACAGCGGGGCGACGGATGACCTGACCCCTCAATTGCAGAGCTACGGAATGACGGGGCTGGACGGCAGCGACAACAACGACAATTTCCCGAATTATACCCCGTACGCCAGGGGGCTTCGCGAATTGCAGAACCTGTGGTTCAAAAACTTCAAACAAACCCGCATGGCCTGCACCATTCATTTCCCCAAATCCCCCAACGTGCACGAGGAAGTCATGAACGAAAACCTGGTCGCTCACCGGGGGACTCTGGTGAACACGGGGCTCAACGAAGCCGATCACTCCGACACCCGCACGACGTACCGCGATTGGCATGACAATTGGGGCGCCAAGACGGGCTGGGGCGGCATCACGCACTTGGGCGACAAGGGAGGGCCGGCGCCGGGCAAAACCCTCCAGGAAACGGCCGTCTGGCAGGGATTGGGATCGGACGTCCCGGGGGACGAGGATTTCGCTCCCGCGGGGAAATCCAGTTACCTTGTCACCGGCGACGATTTCGCCGACCACCCCGAGGCGACCTCCTGGGCGCGCGACCATTTCCAGGAGTGACTCCGGGAAGAAAGGAACCCGCTCATGACGTCGATCGAGAGATTCCGGGGGAGGGTAAGCCGCGGCGCCAAGCGAAAGGGGCCGCTGGCCCTCGCGCCCGTTTGGGCGGCCGCGCTGCTTCCGACGCTCCTGCCGATGGGTTGGGCGGCGGACGCGACGATGGAGTGGTCCACCTTCCTGGGCGGAAGCGACAAGGGATACGGACGGGCGGTGGCCGTCGATTCGTCGAGCAATGTGTATCTGGCGGGCAAGACGTGTTCGAGCGATTTCCCGACGCTCAATCCTTTCGACGCCGGCCATGCGGTGGACGAGGTGTACGGCAGCGCCTTCGTCATGAAGGTCAGCCCGACGGGAACGAAGCTGTGGGCCACGTACCTGGGCGACACTGGCGAGGACGCGGCCACCGCGATCGCCGTGGATTCCTCGGGCCTCTACGTCGTGGGCGAGACCAACTCCGCTTCCTTCGATCTGTTGAACGCGTACGACTCCACACTGGGCGGCTGGTGCGACGCGTTTGTCACCAAGATCGGCTTGGACGGAACGCTCCTCTGGTCGACGTACCTGGGCGGGGCCGACTACGACGCGGCCCGGGCCGTGGCGATCGATTCCAACGGGGACGTGTACGTCGGGGGAACGACCCAATCCGGAGACTTTCCTTCCCTCGGCGGCTACGACACGACGGCCGCCAGCGGTTCCGACGGTTTCGTTACGAAGTTCAACTCCAGCGGCGTGTTGCAATGGTCGACATACTTCGGCGGCAACGGCGCTGAGGAATCGGTGAACGCGATAGCGGCGGCGCCAAATGGCTCGATCGCGGTTTGCGGGACGACGGATTCCACCAATTTCCCGACGCTGAACGCCTACGATTCCACGGCGAATGGTTCGTCGGACATCTTCGTCGCCACGCTTTCGGCCGCCGGCGCATTGCTGGGTTCGACGTATCTAGGGGGAACGAGTTTCGACGCGTGCGAGGGGTGCGCAACGGACGCCTCCAGCGCGATCTATATTGTAGGACGCGCCATGTCGACGGACTTCCCGGTCCCCAACGGGCAGTATACGGCGCACGCAGGCGGCGATTGGGACGGGATTATCGCCAAACTGACCTCGCCAAGCGCCTTGGCTTGGGCCACGTATCTGGGCGGCTCGGACGCCGATGGGGCGACGGCCATCGCGTGCCGGGGCCGCGATTTGTTCCTGGCCGGATATACGTGGTCCGCCAACTTTCCGTTGACCGCCGGCTCCGGCACGGCGTATAGCGGCAAGTCCGACGCCTTCCTGGCCCGCGCCAGCGCAAATGGAACGCTGACGTGGGCGCGGTATCTCGGGGGGGCCAGTTACGACTTGCCTTCGGGCGTGGCCATTGATTCCGGCGGCAAGGTCGCCGTGACGGGCTACACGCAGTCGGCGGGGTTCCCGACCCCCGGCGGTTTCGACACGGCGCACAACGGCAAAGTCGAGGGATTCGCCACGCGGTATTCCAGCGCCGTCGGCAGCGCGTCCCGTCTCTGGCGGAATTACTGATGCCGATTGACATGGAGATCAGTTCCGCGCCTGGGGCGCCATGATCTCGATGGTCTCCCACACGTCGCCGAGCTTCATGTGTCGCTGTCGCGTGTATTCCATAGAGGGAGAAGAGGGATGATTCACAAACCATCTAAGTTGACGAGCCTGCTTGTCTTGTGCCTTCTGGCGTGGACCGCCGGGGCGCCGGCCGCTTCCGCGCCGGCATCCCGGGAAACCCTCGTTTCGGTTCAGAAGGAATACCCCAAGCTGACTCCGCAGCCGTTTGGCAAGGGCGTATTCGCCCACGTGCGAGCAGGAGGGAAGATTCGTGGCTCCGAAGAGGAGATTCGGGCGCTGGCGGAGAATCCCTACGTGACCGGGACGCAGCTTTCCTACTGCTGGTCGGAACTGGAACCGAGGGAAGGCGCGTATCAATGGCATGTCATCGAGAAGGACATGGATGTCTGGTCACGGAACGGAAAGAAATGCTGGTTGGAGGTCTCCACCGCTTTCCGCTGGGACCCGAGCGGCAAGATGGGGGTTCCCGAATGGGTGTATCAAAAGGGCGTGCCGAAAATTCAGGCCGCCGGCTCGGCGCCGTATCCGGTCTATTGGCATCCACTGTATCTTGAACTCTGGGGGAAGTTTGTTCGGGAGTTTGCGCGAAAGTTCGATGGCGATCCGCGAGTCGAGTGGGTTGCCGTGGGCGGACACACGACGGGAACCGAGCCGCGCCTTTCCTCGAAAGAGAACGACCTGGTGATGGACCAGTGGGAAAAAGCCGGCTTCGACGGATTCAAGCCGAATGGCATCTACCTGAGCCAAGCGATCAAGCCCATTTATCAGATGTTCCGTGACGCCTTTCAGAGAACGCCGGTGAGCGCCACCTTTATCGCCATCGGGGAGTTTTCCGACGTGATGAATCGGCGGGCCGCGGATCTGGGCTTTATGTTGACCAGCAATGGCTTCGGGACGAAGAGCGCCACCCGGGGAGCGCGCGAAAGCATGCGCAAGAGGCGGGGAGAATGGGGTGTGAAAGTCGCGTACGCCGAGTTCGGACCCTCCGGCCGCGATTCCCGGTTTATGGACGAGAACTACCAAAAGCCCAAAGGCGTTTCCGTGAAAGACATGAGAGATTTCACGCACGTAGCCAAACTGATCGACATCTACAAAGGCGCCGTCGGCGATGACGGCGATTCGAATCTTCAGCCCTTCAGCCGGTTAAGTTACCTTCCCCTTTCCGAACGAAACCCGGCCGTCGAGACGGAAGAAGAGTGGAATGCCGCGCTGAAATGGGCTTGGGATCATTTGGAACAATAAGCGAATGGCCCGGTGCGGCAACAGCATGGGCGCGTTCGTGAGCGCCGCGGCAACCGGCGTGGAGACCACTTGCGTCCCGGGCGTGACAAACTGGCGGCGGTACGGGTGATCGGGCCGGCCCCGTCCTGAAGGTCTTACTGACAATACAAAGGAGAGAGTCATGGGTCGTTTCGAAGAGAAGGTCGCCGTCATCACCGGCGCGGGATCGGGCATCGGACGGGCGGCTTCGCTCGGCTTCGCGCGCGAGGGCGCCCGCGTGGCCGCGCTGGATGTGAACGAAGCCGGCGCGCGCGAAACCTGCGCCATGATCGAGAAGGCCGGCGGCGGCGCGCTGGCGGTCCGCTGCGACGTGGCGGTCGCCGCCCAGGTCGATCAAGCCATCGAACGCGTCGTGGAACGCTTCGGCCGCATCGACGTCCTGTTCAACAACGCGGGGATCGCGCCGCGCGGCACCGTGCTGACCATGAGCGAAGAGGAATGGGACCGCGTGCTGGCCGTGGATTTGAAGTCGATCTTTCTATGCACGCGGCGCGTCGTGCCCCTGATGAAGCGCCAGGGCGGCGGCGCCATCGTCAACACCGGCTCGTTGTGTTCGGTGAACGGCTGCGGGAACTTGTCGGCCTACACGGCGGCCAAGGGCGGCGTGCTGCTGTTGACCAAAGCGATGGCCGCCGACTTCAAGCAGGACAACATCCGGGTCAACTGCGTGTGCCCGGGGTCGGTCATGACGCCGATGACCGAGAAGGTCTGGCGCGACCAGGGGAAGGACCCGGCGAACTTCGACCGGGCGAAAATGCAGACGCCCGAGGAGATCGCCGCCGCCGTTTTGTTCTTCGCCTCCGACGACGCCCGGCAACTCAGCGGCGAATCGCTGGTGGTCAACGGGCTCTACACGCACCTTTAGGCCTGCACGGGGGAAATCTTGCGCAAGACGGCAAGTTGATCCAGGCCGCGCTCGGCGGAGGCTTCTTGGGTTCGTAGTGCGACATTCAGGTCGTATGGGTCTTATGGGTCGGATCAAAGGCTCAGAACATGCGCGACCTAAAGGTAACGCTCCGAACTTGTGAAAAAGGAATCGTATCGTGAGACTTGTCCCCAGCGCGCCACTCATCCTGTTCCTGTCTGTTTCGTCTTACGTATTCTGTGCGGAGGCTGAAAGCAAAATGGACAAGAGCGACGCATCCATGCCGGCGCCCGTGGAGACTATTGAGAAGGGCAGCGGCGAACGCGACAAGGTTCCGCCGACCTTCGCCGACGTCTCGTACGGGCCGCACGAGCGGAACGTCCTGGATTTCTGGCAGGCGAACTCCGACCTTCCCGCGCCGGCGTTTGTCTGGTTCCACGGGGGCGGATATCGCAACGGCGACAAGGCGCAGTTCCCCGCGGCTCTTCAGCGCCGATGCCTGGAATCCGGGATCTCGTTCGCCTCGGCCAATTATCGTCTGACGCCCGAAGTCCAATACCCCGACCCGATGCTCGATGGGGCGCGGGCCGTCCAGTTCCTGCGCGCGAAGGCCGCGGAATGGCGCCTCGATCCCGAGCGCATCGCGGCTGGCGGCAGTTCGGCGGGCGCGCAGATTTCGTTATGGATCGGCTGCCACGACGATCAAGCCCAGCCCCGGAGCGGCGATCCGGTCGCGCGCCAGTCCTCGCGCCTGCGCTGCGTGCTCGTCGTTCAGATGACCTGGCCCGTCGATCCGCGCGACATTTCGAAAGTGGCGCCGCTCAGCGCCGCCGACGGCGCCGGCATCAAGCCGCTCTTCGGCTTGCCGCCCGCGTGGGACTGGGAAGAGAATAAGGCCGACGCGGCGCTCGACGCGCGACTCAAGGACGCGGCGCTGGTCAACCACGTCAAGCCCGGCTCGCCTCCGGTCTTCATCCTCCACTACGCGAAGAACGATGTGCCCGGCAATATCCACAATCCCGCCTTCGGCCGCTATTTCAAGGGCGTTTGCGACAAGGCCGGCATCGAGTGCATCCATCATCTGGACAGCGACTACGAAAACCTCGGTGCGGCCTACGCGGATATAACCGCGTTTCTAAAGAAACAGCTGCAGTAAGCTCGTTCCGTGGCAGGCTGTTCCTGGGAGCGCCGACGTCCTCGTCGGCAATGGATCACAATCCGATGCGGCGCCTTGCCGACGAGGACGTCGGCGCTCCCAGAAGCCGCCTACCCGGTCATCCCCGACCGCGCGAGGTCCTCGGTGAAGAAGCGCTGGAAGAGGAAGAAGAGGACGGCGGTCGGCGCGATGGCGAGGGTCGAGGCGGCGGCGAGCAGGTGGAAGTTCGTCCCGGCGGCGTCGTTGAAAGTTTGCAGGCCCACCATCAGCGTGCGCATGCGGGGGCTGGTCGTCACAATCAGCGGCCACATCAGCGAGTTCCAATTTCCCAGAAAACAGAACAGCCCCGCCGTGGTCAGCGCCGGCTTCGAAAGCGGCAGCACGACGTGCAGCAGAAACCGCATCCGCCCCGCCCCGTCGATCCGCGCCGCGTGCCAGAGGTCCTCGGGAATCTGCGCGAAGAATTGCCGCAGGAGGAAAATAGAGAAGACGCTCGCGGTCCACGGCACGACGAGCGCGGCGTAAGTGTCGAGCCAGCCGAGCTGCGCCAGGATGAGGTAGTCCGGAATCAGCAGCGCCTGAAACGGGACCATCATTGTCGCCACCATCAGCCAGAACAGGACGCGGCGGCCGACGAAGGGCATCCAGGCGAAGGCGTAGGCGGCGAGGATGGAGGTCGCCAGCGCTCCGGCGGTGGCCGCCACGCCCGTGCCCAAACTGACCGCGAAGTAACGGGTGAACGTCAGCCCCTCGCCCGGCGCATTCCAGGCGTCGATATAGTTGCCGCGCGTTTGCCGCCACAGCCCCGCCAAATCGCCCTCGCGCAACGCGCGCGGCAGGAGGCCGCTGTCCGGCGAGCGCGCCTCGGATGGCGACTTCATGGACAGGAAAAGCATCCAGACGAACGGCGCCGCCATCGCCGCGCACCAAAGGAGGATCGCCTGGCAGGACAGCGCGGTCGAAACCCAGCGCGCGCGAACCCGCCGCGCCGAGGCCGCAGCCAGCAGCGCAACCAGCGCCGTGTCGATGGCGATCACGATCCACAGGGGCTTCATGGCGCCGGCACTCTAGCGAACCCGCCGCCCCAAAGGCAAAAGCGAAAAACCCCCTTGCCCGTCGCGGAACGGTCGGGTACGTTTCTCCGCGGGACATGTTGGAATCGAGGTCGACGCATGCCGTCGTTGAACCGTTCGAAGCTGCGCTTCATGCTGATCACCGACCGCCAGGCCGCGCGCCGCCCAATCGAGGAGGTCGTCTCCGCCGCGCTCGAGGCCGGGTTCACCGCCGTGCAGCTGCGCGAGAAGACGCTGCCCGCCGTGGAACTCTACCGGTTGGCATGCAATCTCCGTGAGTTGACCGCGCGCCACGACGCGCTGCTGATCGTCAACGACCGCGTGGACGTGGCCTTGGCCGCCGAAGCCGATGCCGCGCAACTGGGCTGGCAATCGCTCGACGCGCCGGCGGCGCGCAAGGTGGCGCAGGACCGCCTGGCGCTGGGGGTCTCGGCGCACAATGTCGTGGAGATGCGCCACGCGTTGCGCCACCGCGCGGATTTCGTCCTGTTCGGCCCGATTTTC
This sequence comes from Candidatus Sumerlaeota bacterium, assembly GCA_026398515.1. Classification (GTDB taxonomy): domain Bacteria; phylum Sumerlaeota; class Sumerlaeia; order JAPLSS01; family JAPLSS01; genus JAPLSS01. The sequence goes on from JAPLSS010000078.1 coordinate 8,817, forward strand.
CGCACGCCCTCGAAGGAAGGCTTGGTCGAACCGGTTGGCGTGGAGATGCTGCAGGCGATGGCCATTCCGGCGCCGATGCCGGTCATCGCCGTCGGCGGCATCGACCGGACGAACGTCGGGCAGGTTGTGGCCACGCGCGCCGCCGGCGTCGCGGTCATCCGCGCCGTCGTGGCGGCCGACGATCCGTTTCAGGCGGCGCGCGAGTTGATCGCCGCGGCCGAAGCCACCCCGCGTCGTCCGGCGGCGGTGAAACAGGGGCGGATGGTTGGATGAACCACGGATGAACCACGGATGAACACGGACGGACACGGACGGACACGGACAAGCACGGACAAGCGCGGACAAACACGCCCTCCGTCGTCTCCGGAGTCCATGTTGGTCCATGCTCGTCCATGTCCGCCCGTGTCGGTCCGTGCTCGTCCCAGCTCGTCCGTGTCCGTCCGTGCTGGGCCGTGCTGGTCCGTGTTCGTCCACGCTTAAGTCCTGGAATCCCCCTTCGCCTATGACTCCCTCTTCTTTCTCTACCCCGTCCACCCGTCGGGAGAAACTCTTCCGCGATCCGGTCCACGATCTGGTCGCGTTCAACCTGAGCGACCCGCGCGAAGCGTTGCTCCTGCGCCTGATCGACACGCCCGAGTTTCAACGCCTGCGCCGCATTCGCCAGTTGGGCATGGCCTACCTGGCCTATCCCGGCGCCGAACACACGCGGTTCGGGCATGCCATCGGCGTGGCGGTCATCGCCCGGCGCATGCTGGAGGAGTTGGGGAAGCACGCGCGGCTCGACGAAGCGCAGTCGTTCGCCTGCCTGGTCGCCGCGCTCCTGCACGACGTGGGCCACGGCCCCTTCTCGCACATTATGGAGCGTTATCTCGGCTTCTCGCATGAGGAGCGCGCGGTCGAAATCCTGCTGAGCGAATCCACGTCCATCCATCGGTGTTTGGCGGAGTTCGACCCCTCGCTGCCGGAGCGCGTGGCCGCCTTGGCGCGGGGCAACCCGTCGACCGGCGCCTACGGGGCGATCATCTCCTCGCAGCTCGACGCCGACCGCATGGACTATCTCCTGCGCGACAGTTTGATGACGGGGGTCAAATACGGGATCTACGATCTGGAGCGCATCCTGAAGATGCTGCGGATGGATGAAGCGGGGGGCCGCATCGTTCTCAGCGCCAAGGGGCTGATGCCGCTGGAGAAGTACCTGCAATCGCGCTACCACATGTACCGCCAGGTGTACTTCCACAAGGCCGTCACCGCCGCCGAAGTGTTGCTGGCCAGCCTCCTGCGGCGCGCCGGCGCCTTGGCGCTCAAGGGCGCGCTCGCCGGGGCCGACGACCCCGATTCGCGCCTCGGCCGCTTTCTG
>JAPLSS010000649.1 GCA_026398515.1 Candidatus Sumerlaeota bacterium
TCGATGCGGCCAAGACGCTGGATCAGCCGGACGGGGTTCCAATGCAGATCGTAGTTGAGAACCACACTGCAATCCTGAAGGTTCAGACCCTCGGCCAACACGTCAGTCGCCACCAGAAGCCGAATCTCATCTTCCTTTCTCTTCGGGGCAAAATCCGGGTTGGACTTGGGAGAGAACCGGCCAACCATCCGTGGTTTGCTTTTGTCCGTTCCGAAGATGATCTCGATGTCGCGCTCCCTCTTCCCTGGGTTCAGGTTCTCGAAGATGTATTCCGCCGTGTCCGCGTATTGCGTGAAGATCAGGCACCTGTTGCCATCGATCGGCGCCGCGTCCAGCCGTCTTAGGAAGGCCCGCAACTTGTCGTCGTGTTCGGGGGTGATTGGCTCAATCAGTTTCAGCATCTTCCTGAGCAGCACCACGTCCGCGGCGACATGCTGCTTCAGATTCTCAGCATCGAAATCAGCAATGTCATAGCGCCCCGTCGCCTGGCCGATGGCCTCCAGGAGGTCGTCATCGTCCATTTTGCCGCTCTTGCCCAGCAACGTTTCGGCGCCTTCGCCCGCGGGAACAACGCCCTGCCCCAGGGCTTTCAGGAACATCTCGTGCGTTCTCGCCATCCGCTGCAACGTTCGGCGGAAGGCTTCGACGCTGGACTCGAACCGCTTGAAGAGACTCGTGCGAATCAGGCCGCGCAGGTTGATCCCGGCCCGCTGCAAATCGTTGTAGGGCGCCTTCTTCTGCTTCTCCTTGTGAACGTACCGCCACAGCCCATAGCGCGCGTAGGTGAGGTGGACGCCCGGCTTCGGCTCCGTCGCCTGTCCCGCGGGCCGCCCAAGGTATCCGCGCAACTGTTGGTACAGCCCATTATATGTGTCCTCGATGCTGTAGCGCAGGGCTTCGAGTTCGCGGCGCGGGAAAAACTGGTGGCGGCCCGCCACCATGACGTAGGCGCGCTTCGTCCCGCTGAGGTACGGCTTGCAGTGTGCGTCGGACAGCTGCCGAAGAGGGTTGCCAGAGTCTTCCGCGTAGCCATACCAGCGCAGAATGTGCCGCCGCGTTCGCCGGATCAGGATGTGCGTCAACAGATCCTGCAATCGGCGCTCCCCATCGTCGATCAGTCTAAAATAGTCTTTCAGATTCGGCGGATCGATGGGCAGCGCCGTCATGTCTTCGGGATGGAACAGCTTGATCTGATGATACACGTCCAGCGCCCGGCTGTTGCGCGGCGTCGCGGTCAGCAGACACACACGGCGGCCAGTTGCCAGAAACCCCTGCAACTCCTCGTAGCGTTGAGACGTGTGATGCCGGAAGTTGTGGGATTCGTCGATCAACACGAAGTCCCTGTCCCTGAATTTCACGTCCTCCAGCAGGTTCACCCCCCGATCCTCGGCCGATTGCAGCAGGCTCATGGGAAGCACGCGGGCGTTCAGGTGGTAGACTTCGTTGTAGCGCTCCCACATCTCCTGCAACGGCTTCGGGCAGATAATCAGCGGCCGGACGTGTTCGGTGCGCTCAAAATGCTTGACGATCCCCGCGCCAATGTAGCTCTTGCCCAGGCCAACGACGTCCGACACGAAACAGCCGCTGTTGTCCCGGATCATCTGGATGGCCTGGCGCACCGCCACCTTCTGGAAATTCGCCAAGTCCCGTGTGATTTCGTCGTCCCAGAGGATTTCCTTCTCCTCGCCGCTGTCGAGCCGGTCCTTCACCAGTGTGAAGAGCGTCTTCATGTAGATGTCGTAGGGCGAGGCGAGCCGAGCCGCCCATGATTGGTTGAGTTCATCCATCAGGTAGGCCTCGAAGTCCTGCGAATCTTTCCACAGTTCCTCGAACCATTCCACGAGCGCGGCATGGTTGCCCGATTCCGGATGCGTCGGACTGGCGTTGTCATGCACCAGGACGTTCAGTTCCGTATTGTCGCGAATGCCCGCCAGCGTCAGGTTCGACGAACCCACAATGGCGATGCCGGCGTTGCCCGGATTCGGCTGCGAATACGAGAAGATATACGCCTTCGCGTGGAGCCGGCCTTTCGTGTAGACGCGGACCTGGAGCCGCTTCTGTTCGATCATGCGCAGCAATGCCCGTACGAGTTCCTCTCCCTCGTCGGTTTGGTCCATCACTTCGACTGACTCCCGGAGGTTCTCCGCCGTCTCCTCGGCGCGCCGCCGGAGCTCCGACTTCTTCGCGTAGCGCGTCGCTTCCAGCCGCTCTTCGACCAGGTCCAGACGCCGCCGCCCCTCCGCCAACAGTTCGATCGTCTCGCGGTTCGTCGTGTTTCCGATCAGCAGACGCAGTTCCCGCATGGAGTCGAGCTGCCCGCCCAGCGCCTCCAGCCCGGAAAGGAACAAGTACCCCACGGCGAATCGCGCCACGTCCGATTGCGGCAGGATCGCCTGAATGTGATCCACCAGTTTTTCCCGGCGGTTGTCGATGATGTCGTGCGGCATTTCTGGCTCCAGATCTACAGGGGTATTTGGGATTGACAAACGAGCAATTTGGGTGCATCGTCATTATCGGAATCTGAAAGCTGGCTTGTCCGGGGAGTAGGATTCCTCCGGGGGACCGCGAGGTTCCCCTCTTTTTTGTCCATTCACAGCCTCACGACCCCTTGCGGATCCCTTGGCGGCTGGGGTTGGTTCATTGCCCGGCTGGAAAGCCGGGGCAGTAGCCCCGGCTTTCCAGCCGGGTTCATGAATAAGTCTGAGTCTCTTCGCCCGCGCTGGACCATTTCCATTGGTCCGCGGCGCCGCACAAGCCAGCCTTCACGGGGTTCTGATCCATGTAGTCAACGATCCGCGCGTATTCCGCTTCGTCTCGCGCCCAGTGGTCGAAAAACTCGCGCTGCCAGAAACTGCCCCGCCGGCCCAGCACGCGGTTCGCCTCCCGCGCGCTGTAGCCCTTGATGCTGTGCATGATCGAATGCAGCCAGTGCCGCTCCGCCTCCTCCCGCGCCGTTGAAGAAGAAGCCGGCGGGAAAGCCGGCGCTACTGTAGCCCCGGCTTTCCAGCCGGGTTTCCGCAGCGCCGGCTCCAGTAGCGCCGGCTTTCCAGCCGGCTCCTTCTCCAACAGATCCTTCTCCAACGGCTCGAGCAGAATCTGCACATGATTCGGCATAATCACATACCGGTGTAAACGGAACCACTGTCCGTCCCAACAGACCAAACTCCC
>JAPLSS010000920.1 GCA_026398515.1 Candidatus Sumerlaeota bacterium
ATCGTCGAGACTCTCGATCTCCTTGCGGACCTAGAAGCCGAGCACCCGCGCATGACCAAAAACACACTCCAACAGGAGATCCAGCAACTTGAACTTTGGGGTTAAACGCTTTTCGGACTTTTTGGAAACACCCTCTTTCAGTACGCGCAGCTCCATGCGTTTTGATGGGGCATCGTCGGCTGCGGCGATATATGCGGTGTGAAGAGCTGCCCCGCCTTCCAGAAGGTCGATGGCTTCGAGCTTGTCGCCGTCATGCGACGGGACGGAGAGAAGGCCAGGGACTTCGCCCGCCGCCACGGCGTCCTGAAGTGGTACGTCAACGCTGACGACCTGATCAACGACCCCGAGGTGAACGCCGTGTACATCCCCACGCCCCCGGATTTCCGCCTGGAATACACCGTCAAGGCCGCCAAGGCTGGGAAGCCTGTCCATGTAAAGAAGCCGATGGCCCGCCCGAGTGACCCGGATCGTGCCTGATCCGAGGACGCCGGATCATTTCTACGCCTTCGTCAAAGACTACCTAGAGTTCACGAACCCCGTCCCCTTCAGGATTGGGCAGCGGTATTTCGAGGTGATGCTCCACCGTCCCGATGGGGAACGAGCAAAGGGCCTTTCGGTCGTTCGGTAAGGCTGATGCGTGCCCTGCGCGATGACGCTTACTCGGGTTGGGTGTCGCTCGAAACCCGTTGGCGTCCCGCCGAGCTCAGCGAGCGGGAAGCCAACCTGCCCGGCGGCGCCCCTTTCGCTCACGACACCGACGCGATAGCCTTGCCCAACAGATCGATGCCTTCCATGTGGCGATCGCGAAACTCTTCCTTGGTCGGCCGCCACACCGTTTGAAGAAATCCTAACAGGCGTTCCGGCGCAATGTGTTTGCGGCAGTAATCGATGGTGAGCGCGGTGTTCTCGGGCCACATGTAATTGCTGAACGTCGGAATCTGGTCATATTCATGCGCTTCGAGCTCGAGGTACGACTTGGCGGGGCGCCGGTCCTCGGAGAAGTCGTTTCCGTAGAACCAATTGCTCTGCAGAACCGATCGCGGCATGCGCTCCAGAAACACGTCGCGGTTCTGCCACATGTAGTCTGACCAAATCCACGGGCGAGCGCCGCCCTTCTCCACCTCGTGGAAGTAGAACTCCACATCGTGCCACCAGAGCTCGTATTGTCGGACCACGACATAGAGGAAGAAGCGTTGGTTGGCGGCCGTCTCCTCATCCATGCCGAGATGAAAAAGGCGAGGCCCGTCGAACAGGTCGATGGTTTCCGCAATCAAGTCGCAACAAACCGCATAGTATTCAGGTGTGGAAATGCGCCGCGAATAGTCGTCGAGCCACGCGTCGTGGCAGGTGGAGAAATTCAGCTTCGGGATCGGCTCCAGACCCAGATCGCGCAACTCCTTGAGCTCCTCTTTGAGCCGCTCACGGAACCAGGCGCCCGGCACGGCGATCTCGGGGCGGCTTCTAAACTGCATGCCATCGCCGACGTCGATAATGATCGTGTTCATCCCGACCGCGGCCATCCGTTTGATAATGTCGTTCCACAGACTGTCATCAAAGCACAGCTCCCGCATGTAATGATGATAGCGATTCTTCTTGGCCTCCGGCGGCGCTTTTCGATCTTCCCACATGCTGTAGCTGAGATGGATGAGGTTGCCGTAGATCATGGCCGGCCCTTTCCTTCGATCGAGATGACGATTGGGACGCTCGCTAGTTTCACAACTATAATGTTGATCCTTGGCACCTGCAATAACAACTGCCTCCGTATGCTCGGAAGAGACGATACGCGTCTGCGCCATTCCCCAGTTACGGCATTCGGAGGGAAGGGTCGACAGGGAATTTGAAGCCCGGGTCACCCGATCCTTCAGCCAAGCGAAACGGAGCGCAGCATCCCGATGTCGCGGGCGCCCGAAAAGAGAGCATGGCGCTGGCCTTGGGCTTGTGTTGGTTGGCGTTGGGTATTGCCGCCGTGTTGGGAGAGGCGCAATGTGACCTCGCCGCGAGCGAGAAATGGTTGCGTATTCATGCGGGTCTTGATAGGAAGGGAGAGTTCCCTGGTCCGAGCCTGAGGGCGGGCAGAGCGCAAGGCATATCCCATGGAAGACAAGACGGGGCAGCGTCTGAGATTCTTCGGAAACGAATGACGAGCCCGAATTTTGAGGTGCGAAGCAGGAGTTTGTGATGCGTTGGCCGGAGATAACAATGAGAGATTCGCGATCCGTTGTATGAAGATGATAAGGACACCCATGAACCAAAGACGCGAGACACTATCGCTTTCCTCTAGAGCCGTGTTGGATGGTTTTGCGCGGAATATGGAATGTCGGTTAGCCGCGGGAATGCCGGGGGGCGTGACAGCCTGTGTCGTGAAGGAAGGAGGCATCGCCTGGCGACGGTGCTTCGGTTGGGCCGACCGCGAGAAGGGCATTGCCGCGGACTTCCGCACGCTCTATCGAATCGCCTCC
>JAPLSS010000522.1 GCA_026398515.1 Candidatus Sumerlaeota bacterium
CGTACGACCGCTGGGGACGCGAGATGGCTCAGCGATGGCGCGAAGGCGACCGCCCCGATTGGAGCCGCGATTACGAGATCGGGACTCTCCACACGGGCTACTACCGTTTTGTCGCCGCGCTGTATTTCCTGTTCGGCCCGCATCCGCGCTGGATCATCGCGCTCAATCTGTTGGCGTGCGCCGCGCTGCCGGCGGCGCTCTACCTGACAACCCTCGCCATGGGCGGCGAAGGGGCGGCGCGGCGGGCGGCCTGGCTGGGCGCGCTGTACCCGTCGTTCTGGTTCTACGGGTCGTTTCTGCTGCGCGACGCGTGGATCGCGCTGTTCTTCCTCGCGGCGCTGATCGTGTATTACGAGCTGACAGCCAATAATCGGAAGACCGGGGGCGGCATTTCAGGGGGCCCCGCAATGCCTGAAAGTGCGGCGGAATCGGGAGTATGGAGTCCCGCCTTCAGGCGGAATACCGGGAACTGTGCCGAGGCTGACAATCGCGGATCCCGCCTGAAGGCGGGACTCCATACCCCCCATGTTCGAAGCCGGACTCTGCTTTCGCTCGTCGCGCAATGCGTCTGCCTGCTGGCCTTCGCGGAGCAGTTGTTCCTGCTTCGCTATTACCTGTTGGCGGCGTTGGCCGGCGCCATTCTTTTGCGCCACCTGGCCCTGGGCGGGCGTCGAACGCGGTGGATCGCCGGGGCGATTCTTTGCGCCGGATTGGCCGTTTTCCTGGCCCGCCTGGCGCCGCCGGCCGCCGCTTGGGAGGACCGCGTCGCGCCGTATTTGGGCAACTTGCAGGATCGGCTGATTCAGAGTTTCACCTGGTCGATTCCGCGGGACTTGAACTCGCTGGGACCGGTCGCCAAACGCTTCGCCGCCGGCACGGTCAAGCTCTTCCTGGCGCCGTTGCCCTGGGCCACGAAAGGCGGCTATGTGGTCGATTATTTTCTCTGGCCGGGGCAGTGGATCCTGTATCTGCTCCTGCTGCCGTTCGGCCTGTGGGGGATGGCGCGGGCCGTGCGCGAAGGGCGCGGCGAGACGTTCGTCCTTCTCTTCCCGTTTCTCGTCGCCGCGTATGGGTTCATCGTGGCGTATGGAGGCTCCGTGCCGCGCCAGCGGATGTTTCTCGACGCGCTGTTGATGGTGTTCGCGGCCTGCGCGCTGCAAGGGCGCGCGGAGGGCCGAGGGCCGGGGCGGCGCTGGCTGGTTGGGTATTACGCCTGCCTTGGCCTCTTCATCGCGGGCCACGTCGCTTCGCTGTTTGTGCGCGGGATTTGGTAGGACTTGACATCGGGTGGATCGGTTCCTGGGGGCACGGACCGCCTCGTCGGTCTGCGGAGTGGACGGGATGGACGGGGTGGACGGCGTCTGATTGCCGCCGAGTCCGCCCCGGACGCAGTTCCCGATCCTGTCGAGAGGCAGGGCGGACCTACACGGCGCCGCTTTGCGCGTTCGGCGTCGGCGCCTGGTCCAGCAGGTCGCGGACGCGGTTCAGCAGGTCGGCGGCCTTGTAAGGTTTTTGGATCAGGTGAATGTCGGGGCTGAGAACGAAGCTCTCGCTCAGGTAGTGCGCCCCGTAGCCGCTGCAGAAGAGGACGGGAACTCCCGGCTTCCGCGCGTGAAGGCGTTCGCAGACTGCCCGGCCGCTCAGTTTCGGCATGACCACGTCGACGACCGCCAGCCGGATGGCCTCGGCGTTGTCCTCGAACACGCGGACGGCCTCTTCGCCATTGCACGCCGTCAGGACGCGGTAGCCGCCGCGCTCCAGAATGCGGGTCCCTAGGTTGCGGACGATCTCCTCGTCTTCGGCGAGAAGAATGGTCTCTTTGCCGCCGCGGGGCGCGGTCTCCTCCGGCGGTTTGGCGCCCGCGGGCCGGGGCGCCGGAACGGCGGGAAAACACACCCGGAACGTAGAGCCAAACCCCGCCACGCTGTCGACCTCGATGACGCCCTGGTGCTGGCGGACGATGCCGTAGACGGTGGCCAGGCCCAGCCCGGTCCCCTTGCCGACTTCCTTGGTCGTGAAGAACGGCTCGAAGATCCGCTCCTTGACATCCGGCGGCATGCCGACGCCGGTGTCGGTGACGAACAGCATGACGTGCGGCCCCGGGGCGCTGCCTTCGTGGGCGGCGCAGAACTCCGCGTCCAGGTCCACGTTGCGCGTCTCGATGGCGATCTTGCCGCCCTCGGGCATGGCGTCGCGCGCGTTCACGCACAGGTTCATCAGCACTTGTTCCATCTGGCCCGGATCGGCGTGGATCGGCCGCAGGTCGGGTCCGGCCAGAATGTCCAATTCGACGTGTTCGCCGAGGACGCGCCGCAGCATCTTCAACAGATCGCCGATAACCTGGTTCAGGTCCAGATTTTGCGCCTGCACGATCTGGCGACGGCTGAAGGTCAGCAACTGGCGGACCAGGACGGCGGCCCGTTCGGTGGCCTTGAGAACCTGGAACATCTCGGGACGCGCCGGGTGATCCGCGGCCAGATTGAACAAGGCCATCTGGGTGTAGCCCAGGATGGCTTGCAGCAGGTTGTTAAAGTCGTGGGCCACGCCGCCGGCCAGCTGGCCGACCGCTTCCATTTTCTGGGCGTGGCGCAATTGCGTTTCGAGTTTCACCTGTTCGGTGACGTCGCGCTTGACCGCCACGAAGCTGACAATCCCCGCCGCGCCGTCGCGGATGGGGGAAATCGCGGCTTCCTCCTCGTAAAGCGAACCGTCCTTCTTTTTGTTGGTGAACCGGCCGGTCCAGACCTCTCCCCCGGTGATCGTGCCCCACAGGTCCTGATAGAAGCGGGCGGACTGCTTGCCGCTCTTCAGGAAGCGGGGGTTTTGCCCGATGGCTTCTTCGCGCGCATAGCCGGTGATGCGCGCGAAGGCGGGGTTGACGTATTGGATCGCGCCGGTCAGATCGGTCACCACAATGGCCTCCGACGTTTGCTCGACCACCGTGGCCAGGCGCTGGAGCGACTCCTCGGCGCGCTTGCGCTGGGTGATGTCGCTGAAGATCACGGCGCATTTGCCCTTCTCGGGGCAAAACGCCGTGGCTTCGACGAACTTGCCGAACGCATGGGAATAGCCCTCGAAGTGAGCCGGCTTTCCGGTGGAGGCCACCTCGGCGAATGTTCCCAGCCATGTCGATTCGGCTTCAGGATGGATTTCGCGGCGCGTTTTTCCGATGACGTCGGCGGCCTTCCAACCGCTGAGTTTCTCGAAGGCCGGGTTCATCTCCAGGATCCGGAAGTCGAAGGCTCTGCCGTTGTCGTCGAACAGGACCTCGTGGATCACAAAGGCGTTGAGCATCTCGTTGAACAGCATGTGATAGCGCGCTTCGCTGCGGCGCCGCGCCTCTTCGGCCTTCCTGCGCTCGGTGACGTTGCGCCCCACCGTCTGATACCCCGACAGCCGGCCTTCGGCGTCAAAGGTGGGATGGAAGTTCCAGTTGATCCAAACGGCCTCTCCGTTTCCCTGGATGAGCCGGCATTCGCGGTTCTTATCCTCACGGTCCGCCGCGGCGTGTTCCAACGCGGTGCGAACGGCCTCCTCGAATTCCTCGCCGATCATCGACATGAAATCGACGCCCACGAGATCCTCGGGCGGTTTCCCGGCAAAGCAGGCGTACGAGTGGTTCGCGAACGTGAGCGCGAGGTCCGGCGTGAAACGGCAAATCAGCTCCCGCTGTTCATCCACGATGTTCCGGTAACGCGCCTCGCTCTCGGCCAAGTCGCGCCGGGCGCTCTCCAGATCCGTAAGCATTCGGTTGATTTCCCCGCACAGGCCGGCCACCTCCCGGCTGCCGTACGTGCCCACCCGTTCGCGCAAGTCGCCGTTGCCCGCGATCCGAACAACGTCGCGGCCCAGCGCGCCGATTGGGCGGAGCGCCTGTTTTTCCAGAATCCAAAGGATGATCAAAAAGGCGGCCAGGCCGACGGCCAGGAAGGACAGCATGGCGCTTCGCGCGATGAGCCGCCCGCGCTGGGAGATGGACCGCGGGACCTCGGCGCGCAGAAGAAGCAGAGGATCGCCGAGGAGGTCGGGGATCGTGCAATAGGCGAACAAGCGGTCCGGCCCCTGCTCCTGAATAAGAACCTCGTTTTCGCCTCGAAGCCCCTCCACCGCCTCGCGGTCGTCGGGAGAAAGGTCGGCCCCGGGCAGGCGAAGAAAGGTGACGTTCACCTGCGTTTGCTCGCGGAGCGTTTCGACCATGTCTTCGCCGAGGAGACGCCCCGTGATCATGCTTCCGCGCGAGGGGCCTTCGCACAACGAGGTCAGAATCGGAAGGCTGGCCACGAGCAGCGGCCCGCGTTCGGTCATGCACAGCCCGGCATGGCGGCTGTTCGTCGTCGGATTGTCAAGCAGACCGCACTGGCGAAATAGCTCCTGCAACGGCGGATGGGAGAATGTGATTCCCCGCAGGGTCTGGTAGTCCCGAACGACCCCGAAGACCATCTCGTCCCGGTTGTTGAAAATATAGAGGAGATTCAACCGCGGAAGGGAGAAGACCGCGTCGGAGACGTTGTTCTCGATGAACGCCCGGTTCCCGTCCTCGACGAACGCATAACTGTCGTCCCAGCTGCTCCAACTCTGCAGGTAGAGGGCGATTTGGTCCACCTCGCGATCCAGGGCCGAAACGCACCGCTGAACCTGGCGCTGCGCTTCGGAGCGTTCCCATGCGTCGAAGCCGGGCAGGATCAACTCGCGTTCCACCGCGTAGACCAGCGCTAACGAGGCCAGGAAGATCACGGAAAGCCAGCAGATGACGGTGGCGCGTAGCGACATGCGCAGATTTCCTGACAACGCGGGCGTTGGATTCGGGATTCGGCGCGCGGCATCGCCCGCCGGCGGCGTTTTGACAGCCGGGCGACGCGTCGGCAACGCCATTTCCCCCTTCGGAGGGAAAGCCGCCTCCCGATTTCCCTTGCTCACTCCATCGGCGGCGAGGGCCACGGAATCAAGGGTCAATATACGAATACGGCTTGCGGGGGGAGTAGGCTGCCGAGCCTGCGCTCCGAGGCGCTTCTCATGGCGTTGCAACGCGCAGGCTGAAAACCCAGAGGCATTCAACCTAGAAACGGCAGTTCAAACCACGGAACACACGAAACACACGGAAAACACAAGCCTCTTGCAGATGACTTGCTTCACCCAAAAGGAGAGAACGTGATCCGATGGGAAACCTTCTCTTTCTGTGTCTTCCGTGTATTCCGTGGTCCCAAATGCTCTTTTTAGGTTCAATGGCTGAAGCCCGGCCGAGACGTTGATTCCGTGAAGGATCGCGCTACGCCGGGAACCGCGCACTTTTCGTTTGCCCGCTTGATGGCGAGAAGGTATTCAATCCCCGCCATCATGAAATCATCCCAAAGAGATTCCACGTTGCCGTCGTCCTCTTCGGCGTCTCCAATGGCCGGGCGAGCGGGAAGTCGGGTCCTTCGGGCCGCGTTCGCCTCCTTTCTTCTGTTGGTTTCGTCGGTCGCGCGGCCGGCCCCCTCCCCTGAGACCGGCCCGATCGAGCTGACCTATGTCGGGCGCGAGGGCGACCAGTACCTGGCGGAGTTGTTGAGCGTCTTTCAGCGCCGCCACCCGAACATCAAGGTCTTCTTCGGCCAGGCCGCCACGCGCCGCCCCGTGCAGGACCCCCAGCGCCTGCTGTGCGCCATCGCCGGCGGGACCCCGCCCGACGTCGTCGACTTCGACCGCTACGCCGTGGGCGAATGGGCGGCGCGCGGGGCGTTTGTCTCGCTCCAAACGTTCTACGAGCGCGACCGCGACACGCCCAACGGCGTCCGCGATGAGGACTACTACTCGTCCTGCTGGCAGGAGGCGCTCTACCAGGGGGAGCTCTTCGCCGTGCCGAAGAGCACCGATGTGCGGCTCCTGTTCTATAATGAAGACCTGTTGGCGCAGGCCGGGTTCGCGGACGAAAACGGCAAGGCGCGCCCCCCTCGCTCGTGGCAGGAGTTGCACGACTACGCGGCGAAGATGACGCGGTATGAGAACAACGACGCGGCCCACGGCGCGGTCCGTGTGGCCGGCTTCGTGCCCATTCCCAACTGGTCGCAGAACTCGCTGTACCTGTTCGCCTGGCAAAATGGCGCGGAGTATATGTCATCCGATGGGAAAACCTGCCAGATCAACGAGCCGCGCATCGTCCAGGCGCTGGATTGGTTCACGCGCCTGTCGGACGACCTCGGCGGCGCGCAACGGCTGGCGGTGTTCCAATCGTCGTTCCAGGCGGACGAGCTGGACCCGTTCCTCCAGGACCGGGTCGCCATGGAGATGAACGGGCAGGCGTTCGTCAACACCATCGCCAACTACCGGCGCGACATGAGCTTCGCGGTTTGTCCGCCGCCGACGCCGACGGGGGGCGACTTCATCACCTGGTCGGGCGGCTTCTCCTATGTCATCCCGCGCGGCTGCAAGCATCCGCAGGAGGCCTGGGAGCTGATCAAGTTCCTCGTCTCGTTCGACGCCGCCAAAGCCATCTACGAGGCGCGGCGCGAGGAGCGGTTGGCCGAGGGCGAAGCGTTCCTGCCCGACATGCACGCCCGGCGCGACGTCACCGAGTGGGCGTTCCAACACTATGTCTTCGACGACCCGACCCTGCCGGAACGGTATAAGGCCGTCTACCGGACCTCCGCGGGCCTGGCTCCGGCGGCGCGCTTCCGGCCCGTCACGCCCGTCGGCCAGTTGATGTGGAACGAGCAGCAACGCGCGTCGTTGGCGTCCATCTACCACGAGTATCCGTCGGCCCGGGCCGCGCTGGACTACGCCAAGAGCGTGATTCAGCGCCGCCTGGACGACATCTACCGGCCGCGCACGGAGCCGGTGGTCTCGCTCCGGCGGATTGTCGCGGGGTATGCGGCGCTGGTCGTCGCCGTGGCGCTGGGGATGTGGCTGTACTTCCGTCGGCAATCGAGCGCGCGGGGGTTCTTTCGCGCCGAGCATCGGGCGGGCGTGCTGTTCGCCGCTCCGTTCTTCATCGGGTTCATCGTCTTCAACGGGGGCCCGATCCTGTTTTCCCTGTGCATGAGTTTCTGCGATTACGACGTCTTCAACCCGGCGCGGTTCGTCGAGTGGAGGAACTTCCGGCACGCGTTCACGACCGATCCGCTGTTCTGGAAGTCGATGGGCAACACGCTGTTCATGGCCCTGGGCATCCCGGTGGGCATGTGCGTCAGCCTGGGCGTGGCGATGCTCCTGGCCCACGAGGTGCGCGGCGTGGCGGCCTATCGCACGTTCTTCTACCTGCCGGCGATCGTCCCCGTGGTCGCCAGCTCGCTCCTGTGGATCTGGGTGTTCAACCCGACGAACGGGTTGTTGAACTGGCTTCTGGACCTGGTTGGGATCAAAGGCCCGGCGTGGCTGCAGGACGAGCGATGGTCGAAACCTTCGCTGATCCTGATGGGCCTGTGGAGCGCGGGGGCGGGGATGATCATCTGGCTGGCGGGGCTAAAGGGCATTCCCGAGCACCTCTACGACGCGGCCGAGATCGACGGGGCGAACGCCTGGCAGCGCTTCCTCCACGTCACGCTGCCGATGCTCAGCCCGTACATCTTTTTCAACCTGGTGATGGGCGTCATCCGCACGTTTCAGATCTTCTCCGAGGCGTTCATCATGACCGAGGGCGGCCCGGTGGATTCAACGCTGTTCTACGCGTATCACCTGTTCAACAACGCCTTTGCGTACATGGACATGGGCTACGCCTGCGCGCTGGCGTGGGTGCTGTTCCTGATCGTGTTCCTGCTGACGATGGTCCAGCTGAAACTGGCCAAGCATTGGGTGCATTATGGGCAGGAGATGTAGGAATGCCGATTGTCGATTGAGGACCACCGCTCAATTCGGTCTCGGCGAAAAGAGGGGCAGGAAAGCGTCTCGGGTTCGTAGTGACGGCTTCGGCGGTTGTCCTTCAATGGGCAATCGACTTTCGGCTTTCGGCAATCGGCAATCGGCAATCTACTATGTCCGTCCAAGGCTCCAAAGCTGTCCGCGCGATCCACCGCGCCGTCCTGCACACGGCGCTGGCGCTGGGATCGCTCGTGTTTTCGCTCCCCTTCCTGTGGCTCCTGTCGACCGCGGCGAAGCAGGACGCCGAGATCTTCGTCTATCCCCCGGAACTCGTGCCGCAGATCCCCGGGGCCGTGGCTTCTTCGCCTTGGGTCGACCCCGATGCCTACCGTCCCCCATCGCGCCCGGAAGAGATGAGCCTGGCCGCGTGGCTCAATCGCAGGAGCGAGATCCTCAGGGCGTTGCGGGAGAAAGCCGGCGCATGGCTGGGCGATTCGCCCCTGGTGGACCTTCATTCGCAGGCGGCGGCGGACGAGGCGGCCGACGGCGTGTGGGAGAAGGCGGCGCTTCGCCTCGCGCCGGAGGATTGGGGCCGCGAGCCCGCGCGGATTGCGGAGACGCTAATCGCCGCCGTGCAACCTTTGGCGCGCGACGAGATCCTCGACACCATTCAACGGCGGCTGGTTTTCGGCGAGGCGCGTTTCGACGGTTGGTCGATGAAGGAGACCCCCGTGCTCAACGGCGCCGACGCCGCCACCAGCTGGCGGATTCTGCCGGCCGAAGGATCGAGCGCGACGATCGAGCCGTACGTCGATTCGGGCAAGACCAGCGGACTCGTGCGCTACCGGATGGCGCCGAACCGCCCGATTGTCTTCCAGACGGACCTGGCGCTCCCCTTCCCCGCCGACGACTTCAAACGCGTCGTCTTTTCGTACCGCGGCGACGCCTCATGGAACGCGCTGTTCTGCACGGTGGAGTTCAACGGCCGGCGCTACCGCAGCCATCGTCCATGCTATCTGGCCAAGGGCATGTGGCAGCAAACGCGCTTCCAATTCGCGAGCTGGGAAGACACCACCCGCGCCCAGCGTCCCTGGTTCATCCTCGAGGAGGAGAAGGCCGGCGGCGCGGTTTTCAACGAGCCGGACGAAGTCCGAGTCGAGATCGCGCTGGCGCGGCAGTCGGACCTGCGCCGCATCTACGGCAAGCTGACCGAGAACTACCGGGCGGCGCTGGACTACATGCCCTTCTGGCGCTACGTGCGCACGTCGGTGATCCTGGTGACGCTCAACATCTTCGCCGAACTGCTGGGCGCCTCGCTGGTGGCCTTCGCGTTCGCGCGGCTGCGCTGGCCGGGACGCGACCTGTGCTTCGTGCTGGTCCTCTCCACGCTGATGGTGCCGGCGCAGGTGGTGATGATCCCGCGGTTCCTCATTTGGCGCTGGCTGGGGTGGTACAACACCTGGGCGCCGCTGTGGTTCCCGGCGCTGTTCGGCGGGGCGTTCTTCATCTTCCTCCTCACGCAATTCATGAAGACCATTCCCAACGACCTGGAG
>JAPLSS010000653.1 GCA_026398515.1 Candidatus Sumerlaeota bacterium
GCCTTCACCGCCATGCGCGCGCGCGGCGCGCGCGTCACCGACATCGTGGTGCTGGTCTGCGCCGCCGACGATCCGATCATGCCGCAGACCGTCGAAGCCATCAACCACGCGCGCGAGGCCAACGTCCCCATCATCGTCGCCATCAACAAGATCGACCTGCCCACGGCCAACGTGAACCGTATCACCGGCGACCTGATGGCCCAGGGCCTCGTGCCCGAAACCCAGGGCGGCGAAACGATTTTCGCGCTGGTCTCCGCCAAGAAGCGCATCGGCATCAACGAACTGCTCGAGTCGATTCTGCTCCAGGCGGAGATCATGGAGTTGAAGGCCAACCCGAAGCGCCGGGGCGTCGGCGTGATCATCGAATCGCGCAACGACCCGCAGCGCGGCGCGGTGTCCACGGTCCTCGTTCAGAAGGGCACGCTGCACATCGGCGACGCGTTCGTGGTCGGCCAGATCGCCGGACGCATCAAGGCCATGTTCGACGAGCACGGCCAACCCAAGGCCGAGGCCGACCCCTCCGAACCCGTGGAGATCCTGGGCATGGACGGCGTGCCCGATGCGGGCGAAGTGTTCCTGGTCATGCCCGACGAGCGGCGGGCGCGCGAGATCGCCGAGATCCGCGCCAATCGGCGGCGCGTGCGCGGCATGGAGCAACGCCAGCACGTGACCCTCGAAGGCCTGAAGGACATGATCGACCGCGAGAAGATCAAGGAGCTGCGCATCATCCTCAAGGCCGGCGTGCAGGGATCGCTCGAAGCCGTTCGCCAGTCGCTCGAACGCATCACGCACGAGGAGATCAAAGTCCGCATTCTGCATGGCGGGGTCGGCGCGGTGACCGAGGGCGACGTCGATCTGGCCGACGCCTCCGACGCGATCATCGTCGGCTTCCAAGTGCGGGCCGATGCGGCGGCGGCCGACCAGGCGCAGCGCCGCGGCATTGAAATCCGAACGTACGAAATCATTTACGACCTGATCGACGAAGTGAAAGCCGCCATGGCCGGCATGCTGGAGAAGAAATACAAGGAGATCCCGCGCGGCCGGGCCGAAGTGCGCCAGGTGTTCAAGGTCTCGAAATTCGGCAACGTGGCCGGCTGCTACGTCACCAGCGGCGAGATCGGACGCAACGCCCGCGCGCGGCTGCTGCGCGACGACGTAGTGATCTACAACGGGCGGGTGGCCAACCTGCGGCGCTACAAGGACGATGTCTCCAGCGTCCCCGTCGGCCAGGAGTGCGGCATCGGCCTGGAGAACTACCACGACATCCACGAAGGGGACGAGATCGAGGTCTACGAGCTCGAGGAAATCCCCGTTCACCTGTAATCGCGCCGGCTCAGCGGCGTCTTGTTGCTCCCTCGGCTGTGTGCTCTCCTATCCTTGGCGAGTCGGAGACGAACATTCGTGCTCGCCGTGGGCTGGAAAAGAGAACAACGACGGCCGATCAGCACCACGAGCAGCGTTCTTCCGGCTGAGCAGGCTCCGCCATCTTCAGCAGCGGGTTGGAAGCGATCCTGAGATTGCCTACCGATAGCCGCAGGCTCCTCGGGACTGTGCCGGATGCCCATTCGGGGGAATCCCCGAGAGGCCCGCTAATCGCCTTCATCGAGATGACTCACCGAGAGAAGACGGCGTCTCCCGTTCAGCTCCACAAGCCAATTCTGCAGAAGATCCATTCCTATGAGCATGTGTTCAGTGCCGGCGTACGGATGATCTCTATACGTGCACCGCAGGGAGTAGGTCTGTCCGGCTATCTCCACTCTGACCAGTATTCTGCCAGTTCCGGAGTCGGAATCCACTTCGGAGGAAAGATCTATTGCCACATCGCGGGGGTATATCCACGTCGTTTCGGCGCCCGTATCTATAAGAGCGCGCACCGCAGGTATAAAACGCTTGGAAACAGGCAGCCACAGGGTTGCTGAGAGCCCCGGTCCCAAACCCGTCACGGGCGAAGGCGAGAACCGTTCGTACCTCTGGTTGTCGATCAGAACCTTGGCCATTGCGTACGCTCCTGTTTTCCCCAAATCAAACCATGAGACGAGGGCTCGGGCCGCGTTCCACCTCTGCACGTTCGACGATCTCGTGGAAGTCGCAAGGCCTCCGCGGGCTTCCCAGCGTTTCGTCCAGCGCGGCGACCAGCCGGTCAAGCGAAGGCTCGAGCGCTACTCGTCTCCCGTCCTGGTAGGCGACAAACCATCCGGGATTTGTGATGACGAGTTGCTCCCGCTCCTCGTCCCATTTCTGCATGTTGGCCGAATTGCTCGGCATAGCGACCACCCCCGCCTTGCCGCCTTCGGCCACTTCTCCCGCCAGGTCAATGAAATCCTGGTATTCTTCGGGCAGTTTCGACTTCACCCACAGCAGAACCGCCTTGCGCTGCGGTACCCCGAAGTCCTTGGCCATCTTCAGCCACAGGTCCAGCGAGGGCTTCACGTAGCCCTTCTCGAACTTGAAGACCGCCGGTCCCGACACGTCGTACTTCGATCCGAATTGATCCTGCGTCATGTTGAGGACTTCGCGATGACTGTGGATCTGTTCACCCAGGTAATTCTTCATTCAGGTTATCTCTCCTTTCCCGAAGATGGCTTACCTGAGCCTCACGGCGTACTGCCATCGTCCTCGCGAATGCATATTATGGAGCGCTCTTCCTACTTCGTCCAGCGAAATGGCAGTCGCCAGTTTTTGGTCCGCCTTATTCGATTAGCCTGGATTTCTCACCGGTGGTGGTTCCTAGGGGCGCGCACGGCCACATCCGCCATGCTAGGCCCCACGGGGATGCTCGAAATGGCGGACGCGGCCGTCCGCGCCCCCAGGAACCGCGACTTTGCTGGCTGATGAAAGATCCGAGTTAGTGGTCGACGCCTCGCCTCGATTGCCGCCTCACTCATTCACGATTCCCCAATCCTTCGGCGCCGCCCAACCTTCGGGAATGGCGTCGCTGGCGGGCAGGCCGCCGTGCGCGGGCTGAAGAGAGCGACACTCCTTCAGCCGCCGCAGCATGTCGGCCACGATGCGCGGGTATTCCAACGCGAAGTTCCTCGTCTCCAACGGGTCCTCGTCGATGCGGAAGAGTTCGATTTTCGCCGCGTCATCCGCCGATTGCAGGATGGGCGGCCCGAGGCGCACGAGTTTCCATTCGCCGTCGGAGAGGGCCAGCCTCTCTTCGCCGCGGCCGACATAGCTGAAGATCTCGCGTTTCGGCGCGGGGGCAAGGCCGCGCAAGACGTCCAGCATGTCCAGGCCGTCGAGCGGATGGCGCGGCGCCTCGTCCAGACCCGCGGCGCGCTTGAGAGTCGGAAAGACGTCGACGTGCGCCATCGGCGCCTCCACCCTTCGTCCGCCCTTCAGCCCGCCGTTCGGCCAGCGCATGACGGCCACGACGCGAATGCCGCCCTCGTAGACCTCGCCCTTGAATCCGCGCAGCGGGCGGTTGCTCGCGGCGCCGCGGAATCCGCCGTTGTCGCTGAAGAAGAAGACCAGCGTGTCGCCGGCGATTTCCGTTTCGTCCAGCGCGCGCAGCACGCGCCCGACCTGATCGTCCATGCACGCGGTCATCGCGGTATACGTGCGATGCCTCTCCGGCTCGACCGAGGCGAAGCGTTCCAGATACTCGCGCGTGGCTTCGAGCGGCGTATGCACCGCGTTGAACGGCAGGTAGAGGAAGAACGGGCCGCGGCCGGCGTTTTCGCGGATGAAGCGCTCGGCCTCGCGCCCCAGCAGTTCCGTCGAATATCCCTCGTCGCGGCACGGGTCGAACCCGCGATGCCAATCGAGCGCGCGTTCGCGCACGTGGGTAAAGTAGTCGATGGCGCCGTTGTAGTGGCCGTAGAACTCGGTGAAGCCGCGGCGCAACGGATGGAAGGCGCGGCGCGAGTGGCCGAGGTGCCACTTGCCGAAGATCGCCCGGCGCTCATAGCCCGCGCGCGCGAGCATCTGGGGCAGGAAGTCCTCGTCCACCGGCACGCCGGTCGGATACCACGGCCGCACCACCCAGTGCTGCATGCCGTAGCGGACCGGCCAGCGCCCCGTCATCAGGCCCGCGCGCGTGGGCGAGCAGACCGGGCACGAGTAGAAGCGATGCAACTCCACGCCCTCGCGCGCCAGGCGGTCCACGTGAGGGGTCGGGATGTCGGAGCCGTGGAAACTGACATCGGCCCAGCCGAGGTCATCGGCGAGGATCACGATGATGTTGGGCTTCTGAGACAACGGGCTATTCAACGACGGCGCTCCTTGTTACTGGAAATGCGGAATGCGGAGTGCGGAGTGCGGAATGCGGAATGAAAACGGGGGCGACCCGATGCGACTCGCCATCGCTGTTCGGCATTCCGCATTCCGCATTCAAAACTCGATCGATTGCCCAGGCGCCACGATCTGGGCCTTGATCCCGATGGCCTGGCAGCCGGAGACGAACTCGGCCGGGTCGACCTGGATCAGGCCCCAGGTGTTGTAGTGGATCGGCACGGCCATCTTCGGGCGCAGGAATTGCGCGGCGGTCACGGCGTCCTTCACCCCCATGGTGAACCGGTCGCCGATGGGAAGGAGCGCCACGTCCAGCCCCTCGTCGCCGATCAGCCGCATGTCGCCGAACAGGCCCGTGTCGCCGGCGTGGTAGACGTTCTTGCCGCCGATGGTGATCACGACGCCCGTCGGCATCCCCAGCGCGTAAGGCTTCCCATCTATTTCGACCGTCGAACCGTGGAAGGCCTGGGTTAGCTTGACGCGGCCGAAGGGGAGGCGGATGGCCCCGCCGATGTGCATGGGTTCGATCTTGCAGCCCTTGGCGGCGCAATAGGAGGCGATTTCAAAATTGGCCACGATCGTAGCGCCGCTGCGCTTGGCCAGATCGACCGCGTCGCCGAGGTGGTCGGCGTGCGCGTGGGTGACGACGATGTAGTTCGGCTTGAGCGCTGCGGCCGATTTCGGCGCCTGCGGATTGTCTTTGATGA
>JAPLSS010000765.1 GCA_026398515.1 Candidatus Sumerlaeota bacterium
GCGCTACGAGGAAACAATCCGCGGTGATGGGGTACGGATCGCGGAATTCGATTCGGTCCGCCGGCGTGATGCGTCGCGCGAAGCCCTGCTCGTCGGGCCCTTTCGTCGGATCGACGATCCGCACTTCGCCCATGTGCTCGATTCGGCCATGTTGGGGGCAAAAAACGGCGACGACCTTGTTCGTGCGGGGAATCGGCTTGGCGTCGATCATCACGTAACTGGGATACATGTTGCCGAAGTACACCGCCTGGTTTGTGCCGTCGGGATTCATCGTCCACAGGTGATGAAAGTCGAGTTGGCTGCGGTCGACGTACTCCCAGCGCGTGTAGACGATGCGGCCATCGGGCAGCGGCCAAGGCGAGTTGTCGTGCTCGTTGTTGCTGGAGATCATGCGGATGTTCATGCCGTTCGCGTCGCAGACGTGGAGCGTGGCCACCGGCGTCAGGAAGCAGTTGACCCAGCGTTTGCAGCGCGCGGAGACGAGCATGATGTCGCCGTTGGGCAGATACGTCGACTCGATGTCGTCGTACGCCCCGTCGGTCAACTGGCGCAGATCAGAGCCGTCGACGTTGATTTCGTAGAGGTGGTAAACCGTCTCGCCGCCTTTGCGGTAGGAGAAGAGGATCTTCTTCGCGTCGTAGTGGACCTGCGGATCGCGGACCGCGCCTTGGGGATCGTCAACCAGGAGAGTCAACTGCTTCGTGCGCAGGTTGTAACGGCACAGGCGCCCGCGCTCGCCGTAAAGCGGCATCTGCGGGCCCCAGATGAAATAGCCGAAGTTGGCGTACCAATGGCCGTTCTTGCCCGGCGTGCGGACGGAGAAGACGATGTCCTCAACGCCGGCCAGCGGGCCGTTGAGCATGGTCGGCAGAAAATCCGGCGGAACTGGAGGCGTGGGTTCGGGCTTGGGTTTCGGCGGCGCGGGCGTGGCGGACGCGGGGGTCGCCTTTCCCGGCGCAGGCTTCGCCGGCGCGAGTTTTGACGAAGGCGGATTGGCGGCCTTCGCGGCAGGCTTGACCGAAACCTTTGCGCCCGGCGGCGTCGCCCCAGCTGTCGCCTTGAAGGCAAGCGCAATCGCGAGACATGCGACGCATGGCAAAAGGGATTGCTTGAAAGCGCGTTTCACTGGAGCGCTCTGCCCATCCTGGAAATCCCGTCCGGCTATTGATGGCGCCGAGCCGATCGGGTTGTCCAGACCTTCCTTTGACAAAGCGATTGACCCGATTCGGTTCGTAGTGCGACCTTCAGGTCGTATAGGACCCATAGGTCTTATAGGTCCTTTATCTTATGCGACCTGAAGGTCGCGCAACGAACCGAAAACCTCGGAGCGCCAATATGATCATCGTCATGAAACCCGGCTCGCCGGATGAGCTGGTCAAGGCGGTGGAAGACCGCATCGCCGAATTGGGTTACAAACCACACACGATCCGCGGCGTGGCGCGAACGGTGGTCGCCGCCGTGGGGCGCGAGGACAAGACGCCCCTGACGCAATTGGAGACGATGGCCGGCGTCGAAGCGGTCATCCCCATCCTCAAGCCGTTCAAACTCGTCAGCCGCGAAGCGCATCCCGAGCCGACGCGCTTCGACATCCGGGGAGTCGAAGTCGGCGGACGGCGCATCTCGCTCATCGCCGGCCCGTGCTCGGTGGAGGATGAACAGCAGGTCATGGCGTGCGCGCGCGCGGCCAAGGACGCCGGGGCGCAATTCCTGCGGGGCGGAGCGTTCAAGCCGCGCACTTCGCCCTACGCTTTTCGCGGGTTGAAGGAAAGAGGGCTGGAGATTCTGCAGGCGGCGCGCGACGCCACGGGCTTGCTCATCGTCACCGAGGTCCTCAACACGTCGGACATCCCGGTCGTGGCCGAAGCGGCCGACGTGCTGCAGATCGGCGCGCGCAACTGCCAGAACTACTCGCTGCTCGAGCAGGTCGGCGCCACGGGAAAGCCGGTGCTCCTGAAGCGTGGGATGGCCACCACGCTCAGCGAGTTCCTCATGTCGGCCGAATACCTCCTGTCGAAAGGCAACATTCGCGTCATGTTGTGCGAACGCGGCATCCGCACGTTCGAGACCGCCACCCGCTTCACGCTCGATCTGAACGCGATCCCGTTCCTCAAGAGCGAGACGCACCTGCCCGTGTTTGTCGATCCGAGCCACGGCACCGGCCTGTGGCGGTTGGTCGGCCCGATGGCGCGCGCGGCGATCGCCGCCGGCTGCGACGGGTTGATGATCGAGATTCACCCCAATCCCGACCACGCGCTGTCCGACGGCCCGCAGTCGCTCAAGCCGGAGAAACTCCTGGGGCTGATGCCCGACCTGCAGCGCGTGGCCGAGGCGGTGGGCCGCACGATGAAGGGATGAGTGCGGAGTGCGGAGTGCGGAATGCGGAATGCGGAATAAAGAGTGCGGAGTTCAGGGTTCGGAGTTCGGAGTTGGGCGGCAGGAGGAACTCGAGATTCGGTCAAGGTTTGCAGTGACGCACTCTGAACTCCGCACTCCGCACTCTTCATTCCGCATTCCGCACTCCGCATTCCGCATTCGAAAGGCGCAGCATGTCTCCCCCCAAACGCGTCGTGTACATCACCGGTATCACCGGCATCGTCGGCCGGGCGTTGGTCGACGGCTTGAAGGAGGAATACATTCTCAAGGGCGCCAGCCGCCGCGGAACGCCCGTGGAAGGCGCGGAGGTGTTCAAGGGCGACGTCGCCGACCGCGATTTCATCCGCGGCCAGTTCCAGGGCGTCGACACGTTGATTCATCTCGGCGCGGACCCCTCGACGCGCGCCGAATGGGATTCCGTCCTGCGCAGCAACATCATCGGCTGTTACGAGGTCTACGAAGCTGCGCGCCTGGCCGGCGTTCGGCGCATCATCTTCGCCAGCACCAACCACGTCACCGGCGTCTACACGGAGCAACTGCGGGACATGACCCCCGACGACCCGGTACGGCCCGACTCGCTGTACGGCGTCAGCAAAGCCTTCGGCGAGGCGCTGGGGCGCTTCTATTCCGACTGCCACGGCATGTCGGTGTTGGATTTCCGCATCGGCTGGCTTCCCCACCGGATGGAAGAGGAAGAGATGGTCCGGTATTTGATCCGATTGAGCGGATGGAACGGGCTGACGATGTGGCTGAGCGCGCGCGACTGCGTCGCGGCGCACCGCGCCGGCATCGAAGCGCCGGACGCATTGCGCCATGGCTGCTACTACATCATGTCGAACAATTATGGAATGCTCTGGGACCTCTCCAACGCCCGGCGCGACCTCAACTGGGAGCCGAAGGACGACCTGCGCGAGCTGTTCCGCAAGCACGGCGTTCCCTACAATCTCCATCTGTCGAAACGCGTGAGCGGCGGGTGAAGGAAGTAGCGCTGGCTGTCCAGCCGGTGCTCTTTGTTGTTTGCCGTCCGTTCAGGCGAACATACCGGCTGGACAGCCAGCGCTACGATCCCCTTCACATGCCGCGCCGTCTGTTTCCGGTTCGCGCTCACGCCTTCAGCAGTTTCCGGGCAGCCTCCGGCCTACAAGCCCCGACAGCCTCGGGTGATCGTTGCAACTGTTCGCCGTCGATGGTGACCAAGCGCGCGCCGTATTGCACGGCGACCGCCGCATAGAGCGCATCCGCGCCACGCAGGCTGTGCGCAATAGCTATGTCGAGGGCCCGCTGTGCCAAGCGTTCGTCCACGGGCAGCAGGGTCAGCTGCGGGAGAGACAAGAGCGCCGCGGCGAACTCGCGAGCCAGCCGCGGATCATTGTCTGCTCGGCGCAGGGCGGCTGCGACCTCCACGGGCAGGAGGGCGGGCTCAATCAGCGGGACATCGGCTTCACTCAACGCGCTTAGCAGAGCTCGACTGGCGCCAAACTCCGCCTCGCGGCGATGACAGGAGGCAACGAATACGCTGGCATCGAGGGTCAGCAAGAGAGGCACGTTATCGCCTCATCCGGGAAAGAGCTCGCACAGCCGACTTCCTGCCGCCCCGACTTTCGCTGAGACGGTCAGCCAGGCTCTCCAGCCGCTCCCAAGCTCCCTCCGCCTTGCCCGCCCTTGGCTTGCTTTCAAAGCCGATTGGCGCCAGCACCCCGACGGGCCGTCCGCGACGGGTCACCGCGTACACTTCGTGGCTTTCTTCCACGTGGCGTAGGATTTCCGAGACGCGCGCCTTCAACTCTCGAAGACCGATATCCTTCATTCTCTTAACCTCTACAAACATGGTCTCATAAGTGACCACATCCGTCAACAGCGGAATGCGGAATGCGAAACGACCCCCTCTTCGCTTTCCGTCGTGGGGTTCACTCCGCACTCTGAACTCTGAACTCCGCACTCTGCACCCGTCTTACTTCGTCACAAACCCGCTCATGTAACCCTCCGGCACGCCCTTCTGCCGCTTGACGAACTTCTCAATCTCCTTCAGCAACGACGCGCAGACCGCCGGGTTCTTCTTCGCCACGTTCCGGCTCTCCGACTTGTCGGTCTTCCGGTCGACGAGGAACGGCGGCAGGCCGGCCTGGTTGTTGAAGACCGTGTAGCTCCAGTCCGGCGTCATCGCCTGGAACTGGGCGCCCGACGGCCCGAGGATCGCGGTGTTGCGGATCTTCTTTGTCTTCCCCTCGATCACCGGCAGGAGCGACTGGCCGAGGAACTCCGGCGGCGCCTTCTTCTGGCCGAACAATTCCAACACCGTCGGCGTGATGTCCCAGGGCTGCGTGATCAGGCGGAAGCGCTTCGACTTCGACTGGCCCGGCAGGTGGACGAACAGCGGGATGCGGCAGACGCCCGAGTATTGCGCGAGGTGGCGCACGGGCTTGAGCATCCCCTTGCCCCCGCCCATCGTCTTGCCGTCGGCGCCGACGGCGTGCGGCTTGCCCAGCAGATCGTTGTCGCCCGGAAGGCCCATGTAAGTCCCATGGTCGGTAGTGAAGATGATGGCGACTTCGTCCAGCAGGTTCACCTTGTCGAGCGTCGCCAGCAGCCGCCCGACCGCCGTGTCGACCATCGCGCATTCGCCGGAGTAGCGCGCATGAATGTTCTTGATCTCCGCGTCGGTGATGCCGAACTCCTTGAATCTCCCATAGGCTGGAGCGTCGAAGATGCGGCCCGTGTAGCCGGGGTCATACCGATCTATGTAATACTGCGGCGGGTCCCACGGCTCGTGCGGGTCGAACGTCTCGACCCACAGCAGGAAGTTGTCGAGCTTCCAGTTTCGTTCGATCCACTCGCACGCCAGTTTGAACGTGCCGGGGGCGAACCAGTCGTCCTCGAACCGCCGTTGCGCGCGGTTCATCAGCACCTTGTGCCAGCCCAAGGCGGGATAGCGGATCAATTCGGGATCGACGGGGTATTCGAGCGGCACGTCCATGTCGAGCCACGTGTTGTCGCCTTCCTGGCCGCGGTTGCCGAGGAAGAACTCGAAGCCGCGCTGGAAGTTCATGCCGGAGATGCCGTTGGTGACGGTGCGGGTCTGGTGGCAGCTGTTGGCCACGTCGTTGATCATCATGTTGTGGATGCCCATGTCGGTGATGCGCTGGGCCAGCGTGACCTCGTCGTCCTCGATCTTCTTCCAGCGGTTGAGCGGCAGGCCCCGATCGCCCGTGCCCAGATGCATGTCGCGGCGGTTGGGCAGCGTGGGAAACGAGCCGATGTAGTGCTGGTCGAAGACGTTGGACATCGCCGCCAGGCGGTCGATGTTCGGCGTGTGGATCCACGGGTTCCCATACGCGCCGATGTGATCGCGGCGGTACGTGTCGGTCATGATAAAGACGAGTTTCATGGAGCGAAGCCTTTCCTGGGAAGATGAGCGAATGAACGCGCGAATGCGATCATGTGTAAAGCGGATGAGGGGAATGGTCAAGCGGGGAGATGAGGGACGCGACGAAGTGTGGGAATGGAAGCGGCGGCCTTCGCGAAGGACGATGGCCGTGTCTATTGTGTCCGCCTCGTCCACGCTGTCCACCCCGTCCCGCGGTTCGCGCAATCGCCTGATCCGTGAGCTTTTGCGCCGCGGATTCCGTCCACAGAAATAGAGCGGCCTTACGGGCGCGCCTTTGGGAAATCCGGCCGGCGCTCGAATCTTCCCTTTGCCAATTCCCCGACGGCAAAGTAGGTTGTTTTCGGGGTTTCAATGTTTCCGGCTCATTATCGAACGGAGAACACCCGGTCTTGGACGACCGAAGTCTGGCGACCGCCGCGGCGAAGGGCGATGCGGGGGCGCTCGCGACCCTGGTCGAGCGCTACCGGCGCTACGTGTACGCCATCGCCTGGCGGATCGCCCTGAACGAGGAGGACGCGCTCGACATCGCGCAAAACGCGTTCGTGCGCATGGTCGAGCGGATCGGCGATTACAACGGCCGCGGAGAGTTCCGCTCGTGGCTGGCGACCATCGCCGCGCGGCAGGCTTACGATTTCCTGCGCCGGCCCGAGCGGCGCGAGGAGCCGGCGGCGCCCGAACAGATCGAGCGCCTATCCGACGCCCGCCAGCACGATGCCCGCGCCAATCCGCGGCGCGCGCTGGAAACGGCCGACCGGCGCCGCCAAGTGGAAGAGGCGATGGCGCTCCTTTCGCCCCAGCAGCGCGCGATCCTCGCCCTGCGCCTGTTCGAGGATATCGGGGCGAAAGAAATCGCCGAGCGCCTCGGTCTGCCCGAAAAGCAAACGCGCTCGCAGCTGAGCCGGGCCATCGCGCGGATTCGCGAGGCGCTTCGGTAAGTCCGCCCGGCCCGGGCGGACTCGAAGGGCGACGACGCGAGCAAAACCCGGGTATGGAGTCCCGCCTTTAGGCGGAATGATCGCAGACCGTATTGTCTTCGATGTGGGGCATTCCGCCTAAAGGCGGGACTCCATACCCGATGGAGCAAGGAGTTCCGAGATGAAACCGACGAAGCCGAATGACCCGCGGGAAGAGCAAATCGCGGCGTTTGTCGACGGCGAGATGACCGATTCCGAACGGGCGGCGTTCGAGCGCCGGATGGAAGGCGACGCGGCGCTGCGGCGCGACGTGGAGGAGTGGCGCGAGGCGCTCGCGGCGGCGCGCGCGTGGGCCGTCGCCGAACCGCCCGGCGTCGAACGGGCCGATTCGATCCAGGTCCCCAGCGCTGCCGTTCGATCCATCGCGACGCGGCGGATAGGGCGCCAATCGGCGCGTCGGCCGGCGCGGGTTGTCGAGGTTTCATGGTTGCGGCTGGCCCGGCGCGCGGCGGCGGTGGCGGCGGTGTTTGTTGTCGGGTTCGGGCTGGGACGGCTGACCAACGCCCCAGTTTCCGGCTCCCCAAAACCTACGAATACGACGCCGGCGGCGGGAGAGGCCGTTCCCAATGCGGTCGAAGTCGCCGCCACGCCCAGCGCCACTGTAAAGCTGGCGCCGACGAACGAATCGGCGCCGGCGGCCGCGCCCGCGTCCCGGCAAGCGCGCCACGAGCAACAGGCGATCGCCTCGGCCGCGCCGCCTTTCTACAAGACCGAAGAAAACGGACGGCTGATTCTGGAAACGCGCCTGCGCGGCTCCGGCGGCTCGGCCACCTGGGTCGTCGACGGTCGCTTCCGCATGCCGACGCCGTAATAGCTCGCGCCCCCAGAAACCGCAAACGAACCCATTCCAAACGGAGAATCCCCACATGACTCGACACTGGATCGCCACCGTATCTCTTCTGGCCCTGGCGTTCGCCGCCATGCAAGCCTTCGCCGATGAACCAGAACGGAGCGAAGCCAAGCCCACCCCTCCCGCCGCGCCCGCGCTGCCGACTCCGACGCCTCCCATCCTCCCGCAGCTGCCGCCGCCTCCGCCTAATCCCCCCCAGCCAGGCCTCTCGCAGGCCGAAAACTCGGAGAGGGAAGAAGGCACGCTCTACCCCGGCCAATCCGTGTCGTTTCACGACGTGACGCTGACCTGGAAGGTTCCTTCCGAGGACGCTGTGTCGTCGCCGTCGCTCGGGCTGCTGGATTTCCGTGGACCGACGCAGGCAATCCCTGATGTCCCAGTTCTGGGGTTCCTGCGCATCCTTCAGCCTGTGACGAGAGGGGGGAAGTCGTTGAGCGACAGGCAGGGATACGCCTATCTCGACGGGGTGTGTTTCATCCTCGAGAGCAAGGACCAAGGCCCGAATTACGATCCTCTAAGGCTGTCGTCCAACTCGCGCCTGTCCTATTGTGTGGTCTCCCAACCGGCGCAAATAACGCTCTCCGCGGCGCCATGGCTTCCGCGCGAGTTTCGTTTCGTGTCCGCCGTTCAGCCGATCCAGCTGGGTCTGATGAGGATCTCCCTTTCGGAACGGCCCGTGCCGTATCCCGGCGGAGCGTCCTATTATGAACTGAAGGCCGCGGATGCCGCCACTGGCGCCCAAGCGGCCATCCCGGCCACGAGCGGCAGCTCGCGCAAGGTGGGCCGGTTTACCATCAGAGTGTTGGAGTTCTCTGAGCCGACACGCACCGCCTCTCTGGGTGTCAGCGCCGAGGCCGACAAGACCGCACGCGGGGCGGACGCCTACGTCGACATCAAAGGGAGCAAACCCACTTACGCGACCCTCGGCGAATTTCTGGATCTTTGCGCCAAGGAGGCCGGATTCGAAGTGGAATGGCGCGAATACCCGGACCGTCCTGAATCCGTGGAGTACGTTCGGGACTATGTACCAGGAACAACATGGACCATGTCCTCCGGTGTGGCGCGGGAGAAAATCGACAAAGAGCTCGGAGATTGGGCTTCGGATCGTCGAGGGGATCCACTCCGTCAGGTCGCCTGGGAATGGAAAGACCCCACTCACTTGCGCGTCTGGGCCAAGAATTACGACCAGGTCCTCGCCCAGATGGAGAAGCAAGAGCAGGAGAAGAAGGCGCAGGAAGAAGACCATCAGCGCCTCAAGGATCTGTTCGCCAAGGAGTATACCGCCGCCACCGACGTTTTTCCGGTGAAGACCATCACCCCTGAAACGGCGAAGGACCTGGCTGCGCCAGAATTGCGTTCGTATCGGTTGCTGAGCAACTCCGCGGTGAGCCAGTACAAGATCCCTGTCACCGAACAGGGCGGGTTCAGCAGCATCGTCTCCATCGACGATTCAACCGTGCTCGACTCGGTCCGCCGCATTCGCAAGGGCGACACGAACGAAGAAACCATCGAACATCAGACGGCCGCGGACGCCTTGAAGGAATCCACGATCGCCGAAACCCACGAACAGGCCATCGCCGACGACAAGGCGGGGGCGCTGATCGTAACGGCCATCCCTCGCACGCAGAAGAAGATCGCCCAGATCCTCGGCCGGATGGAGGAAACGCTAGAAGAGGAAACCCGCGCCCCGGCCAAGCGCTATCGCATCGAGGCGATTCTGCTTGAAGGGGGAAAGGCGGGAGAACTGGCGGAGAAAGAGGCCGAGGGCTATCAAATGGCCCCCGCAGGGGTGATAAAGGAAGTGGCCGTCAAAGCGGGGGACAAGGTCAAGCCCGGGGATGTCATTGCGCGGTTCGAGCGGGCTGGTCTCGAATCGCTCCTAAAAGGGATGGAGATCGAACTCGCCGGAGCCGAGTCCGCGCTGAAGACCCGGGAGGAAGCGCTGGCCCGGGAGGAACTGAGAGTGCAGACCGAACTCTCCCCTCCTCAAAATCCGGATTTGCTTAAGGCCAAGGAAGCGCTTGAGGAGGCCAAGACTCGGGTTCAGTCGTTGTCGTCGAAACTGGAGGAGGCCCGACAGAAGTCAATCGAACCGCTTTTGGCCCGGAGTGTCATGACCATCACCGATGTCGCGGTCAAGGTCGGCCAAGAGGTGGCGGAGGACCAGCGGATCGTGTCCTACATCCCCGAAGGCGCCAGCTCCGCGACCTTCGACCCCTCGCTCGCCGAACGCTGCGGCATCACCAAGGACGACATGAAGATGTTCGGCTTCGACGGCGTGGTCGAGCGGGGAAAGGCGCTCTTGTCGGTCCTGGGCGAGAAGGGCGAGGCGGGCAAGGCGCTGGCAGCGTTGAGCGACAACTACCAGTGCAGCCTGGAATTCCTCGACGCGCGGACTCCATACCTTGTCGTCAAGGGCCGGCTGCTCGACGCCAAGGCCAAGGACGGCGGGGCGTTGATGGATAGCACGGTCTACCTCGAAAAGGACAAGCCCTCCGTCCTCGGCCTGACCAACCTGCGCCAGGCGCTGATCCTCGTGCTGCGCCTGCGCGACGAGCCGTAAGCGGCGCAGGCTTTCCAGCGGCTCGCCCAACGGCCACCCCGGATTTCTCACGAGAATGGCGGTTCGCGTCCTTTCTGAACGTGGTGAGAAGTCCGGGCCAAACCCGTGTTCAATCGCTCGTTGTATTCATAGCCTTCCTATGCGACAAGATACGGGAAATAGGCTATGGGCAAAGGCTTTTCTTAGTACTCGTGATGGAAAGTTTGGTCATGGATTTTAGGGAAAAGCGATTTGGCCGACACTGAGGTTTGGTTTTGTAACCCCGCAAGGGGTTGAATATGAATAGCCGTGGGCGCCAGCCCACGGAACAGCGACCAACAACGAAACCGACCCTGAAGGGGTCGAACAATGCGGCGAACGGCCTGATTCGACCCCTCCAGGGTCGAGACCTCGAGGGCGCGTTTCCGTGGGCTGGCGCCCACGGCTATTCATATCATTCCCCTTTGGGGAATACGGAAATTCGTGACCATATTTCGCAATGGGTGTACTTAGGCTAAGCAGCTGTGGATGGAAAGCCCACGCCGCCACCGGCATCGGGCGATCAGATATGGCCTTCGCGGACCTGCTCAACCAATTTCTGACGGCATTCGGCGTGTCCCTGCCGGAGGAGCGCGTCGACGCGCTGGCGCGGCACTTCGCGCTCGTCCTCGAGGCCAATGCGCGACTCAACCTGACGGCGATTGTCGATCCGCGCGACGCGGCGCTGAAACACTACTGCGATTCGCTGGCGCTGTTGCGCGTGATGGATGATTGGCCGGCGCCGGGCCAGGCCGCCGACGTCGGATCGGGCGCGGGGTTCCCCGGCATTCCGCTGGCCATCGCGCGGCCGCAATGGCGTTGGGCGCTGATCGAATCGAAGCGCAAGAAGGCGGAGTTCCTGCAAGATGCCGTGGGACGCCTGCGGTTGGACAACGTCGAGATCGCCTTGGGGCGCAGCGAAGAATTGGCTCGGCGGCCCCCTTGGCGCGATGGGTTCGATTTGGTCGTCGGGCGGGCGATCGCGCCGCTCGGCGCGGTGGCGGAGCTGCTGCTGCCGCTGGCGCGTCCCGGCGGCCTGGCCGTGGCGATGAAAGGGGCGGAACAATCCCTCAGCCCCGAGGCCGGCGAGGCGCTGGCGCGGTTGGGCGGCGGAGCGCCCTCGCTCCAGGCTCATGAATTGCCCGGGGGCGCGGGCCGGCGCACGCTGGCTCTCTTGCCGAAGATCGCCCCCACGCCCCCAGACTTTCCGCGCCGGCCCGGCATGGCGGGCAAGCGGCCGTTGTTCTGAATGGGCCGCTTCGACGGCTCTGTCTCATCCGAGCTTCTTGAGCAACTTGCCCAAATCGTCAAACATGTTGATGGCGCGCGCCTGGATGTGGGCGACGTCGTGCAGCGGCGCGAGCAATTCCTGCAGTTCCGCGGCGGAATCCACGTCCAGCAGGAGGAATCCTCCGCGGGCGTCGACGAACGCTCCGCCTTCGATCAGTTTGCCCGAATCGCGAATCGCCTTGATTTTCTTGATGAAGAGCTGCCGCAGCGCCGCGATCTCCTTATCTCCGGTGATGGAGTCGAACGCGATGACGGTGGTCAGGAAGCGCATGGCCCCGGCCTCCTTGGCTGAAACTGCGGGACGCCTGAAAAACCCGCATGGCCGTTCAGAGCAAAGAGCCTGCCACGCGGCAAAGGCGCCGGACGCCCATGGGCGAAGCGGGCGGGCGCCTTACCAGCACGTAAACCCACCGTCGATCACCAGATCGTGGCCGGTGACGAACGCCGCCGCCGGCGAAGCGAGGAACACCACCGCGCCCTTCAACTCCTCGGGCGTGGCCAGGCGGCCCATCGGCGTGTCGCGTTTCCAGTGCTCGTGGTATTCCTTCAGCGCCAGCGTCAGTTCCGTGCCCGTATAGCCCGGGCTGATCGTATTGACGGTGATCCCCTTCGGCGCCCACTCGGCGGCCAGCGAGCGGCTCAGTTGGATCACCGCGGCCTTGGAGGCGTTGTAGGCGCACTGGGGCTGGGGGCGATTGACGATTTGCGCCGACATGGAGGCGGTGTTGATGATGCGTCCGCCGCGGCCCTGTCGCAGCATGACCCTGCCGGCGGCGCGCGACCCGTAGAAGACGGCGGTCAGATTGAGGTCGATGATCCGCCGCCAGGCGTCGTCCGTGTAGTCCACGGCTGGGGCGTTGACGCACACGCCGGCGTTGTTGACGGCGATGTCGAGCCGGCCGAATTTGGCGGCCACCCGCTCGACCATCGCGTCGACGGCGGGGCGTTGGGTCACGTCGCAGGCGATGGCCCGCGCGCGGCGGCCAAGGGCGCCGATCGCCTCGGCGGTTTGCGCCGCGGTCGCCGGATCGATGTCGACGCAGGCCACGTCGGCGCCGGCTTCGGCCAGCGCCAGCGCCAGCGCCTTGCCGATGCCGCGCCCCGCTCCCGTGACAAACGCGGCTTTTCCCTCCAGGCGGAATGAATCCAGAACGTTCATGGACAGTTCTCCTTAGCAGGATTGTGCGCCTTGGCAAAACGAATCGTCAACACCGGATGTGGTTGACTTTGGCAACGTTTGTGGCATATTTCGTAGCAAGAGGCATGGCATGTCCAGACGAGAGACAAAGAACCTGCACGTTCCATTGCCGCCCACGCTGTATCAACGGCTTCGCGCCGAGGCTGAGCGAGCGCGGCGCCCCGCGACGGAGTTGGCAAGGGAAGCGATAGACCGCTGGCTTGAAGAGAGGCAGCGCGCACTCACTCACCATGCGCTTCTGGCTTACGCGGGGGAAGCGGCAGGAACAAACGACGACCTTGACGCCACTTTGGAGGCCGCGGGTGTCGATCACCTTCTCCACGCCGTCGGCGGGGACAGGAAGGGTGGCCGAAAGTGAAACGCGGGGACGTGTATTGGGCCACACTGGCGCCACGTTCAGGCTCCGAGCAACAGGGGAAGCGGCCCGTCATCGTGGTGTCCCACGACGCGTTCAACCAGACTCCCACGTGGCGATCGGTGATTGTGGTCCCGATATCCACCTCATCCGCCCAAGCGAGGAGAGGTCCAACGGCTGTGGCGCTGCCCCAAGGCGCGGGCGGCCTGCAACGAGAGAGCGTAGCGCTCTGCCATCAAGTTACAACGCTGGATCGTGGCAAGCTGACGGAGCGCCTTGGCGCTCTGCCGGACGACCTTCTTGGCCAAGTCAGCAAAGGTCTGAGGATCGCCCAAGACCTGTCGCCGGACGAATGAGCCTATATCCCCCCAACCGGTCCACGCGACAGATTCCTCCTTCCCTCTGTCGCCGCTCTTCGGCATCATGCGCGGCATGTGCGGAATCTGCGGAGTCGTCTACGCCGATCCGAAGCGGCGGCCCGACGAAGGGCTGCTGCGCCGGATGTGCGATTTGCTGGCGCATCGCGGCCCCGACGGCGAGGGCGTCGAGATCCTCGGCGAGGCGGGCCTGGGCCATCGGCGGCTGATCGTCATCGATCCGGCCGGCGGCGCGCAGCCGATGTTCAATGAGGACCACTCCGTCGCCATCGTCTTCAACGGCGAGATCTACAACTTCCGCGAGTTGCGCGCGCGCCTCGCCCAGGGCGGCCATCGCCTGGCCACCGACCACAGCGACACCGAGGCGATTCTTCACCTGTACGAAGACCGCGGAGTCGACTGTCTCCAGGACCTGCGCGGGATGTTCGCCTTCGCCCTCTGGGACGCCCGCCGCCACAGGCTTTTCCTCGCACGCGACCGGGCGGGAAAGAAGCCGCTGTATTACGCCGTGGCCGACGGGGCGCTGTGGTTCGCCTCGGAGATGAAGGCCCTGCTGGCCGTTTCCGCCATTCCGCGGCGCGTGAGTGCGAGGGCGATTCATGATTTCTTGACCCACCAATACGTCCCCGCCCCCCAGACGATCTTCCAGGACATTCAGAAACTGCCGCAGGCGCACTACCTGACGTGGGAAAACGGGCGCGTCGAGATCGGGCGCTATTGGCAATTGAATTATGAGCCGAAGGCCGCCGTCTCGGAGGCGGAGGCGCTCCGGCAGGCGGACGCGCTCATCGAGGAGGCGGTGCGCCTGCGCCTGGAAAGCGACGTGCCGCTGGGCGTGTTCCTGAGCGGCGGGATCGATTCCTCGCTCACCGTGGCCATGATGCGCCGCCATGTCTCCGGGCCGCTCAAGACGTTTTCCATCGGGTTCGAGGAGGAGGGTTACAGCGAATTGCCTTACGCGCGGCAGGTGGCCAAGCGCTACGAGACCGAGCACGAGGAGTTCGTCGTGCGGGCCGACGCCGCGCGCGCGTTGCCCAAGCTCGTCTGGCATTTCGACGAGCCATTCGCCGACATGGCGGCCGTGCCGACGCTTTACCTCTCGGAGATGACGCGGCGGCGCGTGACCGTGGCGCTCAACGGCGACGGCGGCGACGAGTTGTTCGCCGGCTACGAGCGCTACCGCGGGCTGCACGTCTTCCGCTGGTGGCAGCGCGTGCCCGAATGGTTCCGGCGCTACGTGTTCGCCGGACCGTCGCGCTGGGCGAGCCGCGCGTTTCCCGGGAGCGCGTTCCTCGGCAATGTGCGCTACGTCAACGACACGACGCTGGCCGACCCGGCGTGGCGCTACACGGCGCGCCTTCTGATTTTTCGCGAAGACCAGAAGGACCGCCTCTACACGCCGGAGTTCGCGCGCGCAGTCGGCCCGGGCAGTTCGCTCGACTGGATGATCGGCCACTACAACCGGGCGGATTTGAAGGCCGAGGTCGACCGCATGATGAACTGCGACGTGGAGACCTATCTGCCGGGCGATCTCCTGCCGAAGGTCGACCGAACGACGATGGCCTACGGGCTGGAGGGCCGCTCGCCGCTCCTCGACCACAAGGTGATGGAGTTCGGCGCCGCGCTGCCGGCCGAGATCAAGTTTCCGCAACAGCGCCTCAAGAAACTCCTACGCAAACTCGCCGAGCCGCTCCTGCCTCCCGGCCTGACGGAGCGCCCCAAGCGCGGCTTCTCGACTCCGTTGGGCATCTGGTTCAAGCGCGACCTGAAAGACCTGACGCGCGAACTGATCGTCTCCGACCGCGCCGTCCGCCGCGGCCTCTTCCGCCGCTCCGTCTTGGAGAGAATGCTGCGCGACCACGAAACGGGCCGTGACAATCACCACCACCGGTTGTGGGCCTTGATGTGCCTTGAAACATGGTTCCGCACATTCGTCGATCGCGCGGACATCTCGGGCGGACCGATCTGACAGCCTTCTCCCGGTCGAGTAGCTCCTCCCTGCGCTCTGCTGAGCGGAGTCGAACTACGGGGTGGACTGGAATTGAGTAGGGTGTCCGTATGCCGAGAAAAGCCCTCTCGATCTTGAAGGATGAAAGGAGCCTTCCACGCCAATTGCCTGTTCAGCGTGTAGCGCCTCATGGGACGAGTCCGGGCGACCGGCGCGTTCAAGTTCATGGGGTCCAGC